>NZ_JBHWZP010000449.1:0-6285 GCF_042728395.1 Streptomyces sp. NPDC060205 | reverse complement strand
GCATCGTTTTTGTTTAAACACCACCCCGCCCCCACCCCCCCCCGCCGCCGGGCTGCCGGCGGCGACCGAAGGCAGCCGCTCCGCGGCCCCCCAGGGGGCGGCCCCCGCCGCGCCCACCCCCGTGGACACCCCTCACCGTGAAAGCAGGACCACGTGCTGACCGTCGACTTCTCCCGGTTTCCGCTTGCCCCGGGGGACCGTGTGCTGGATCTCGGGTGCGGGGCCGGACGCCACGCCTTCGAGTGCTACCGGCGCGGCGCGCAGGTCGTCGCGCTGGACCAGAACGGCGAGGAGATCCGCGAGGTCGCCAAGTGGTTCGCCGCGATGAAGGAGGCGGGCGAGGCACCGGAGGGCGCCACCGCCACCGCGATGGAGGGCGACGCGCTGCGGCTGCCCTTCCCCGACGAGTCCTTCGATGTCGTCATCATCTCCGAGGTGATGGAGCACATCCCGGACGACAAGGGCGTGCTCGCCGAGATGGTCCGCGTGCTCAGGCCCGGCGGGCGGATAGCCATCACCGTGCCGCGCTACGGGCCCGAGAAGGTCTGCTGGTCGCTGTCGGACGCGTACCACGAGGTCGAGGGCGGGCACATCCGTATCTACAAGGCGGACGAACTGCTCGGCAAGATCCGCGAGGCCGGCCTGCGGCCGTACGGCACGCACCACGCGCACGCCCTGCACAGCCCCTACTGGTGGCTCAAGTGCGCGTTCGGCGTCGACAACGACAAGGCGCTGCCGGTACGGGCGTACCACAAGCTCCTCGTCTGGGACATCATGAAGAAGCCCCTCGCGACCCGGGTCGCCGAACAGGCGCTCAACCCGCTGATCGGCAAGAGCTTCGTCGCCTACGCGACCAAGCCGCACCTGCCCGCGGCCACCCTCACGGACGCTTCGTGACGACTCCGCGCACCGAACACCTCGTCCTGACCGGGGTGCTCACCGCGGAAGAGGCCGCGCAGACCGTCCGGGGCATCCTGGCCGTACAGCGCGCGGACGGCGCCATCCCGTGGTTCCGCGGCCACCACCTCGACCCGTGGGACCACACCGAGGCCGCCATGGCCCTGGACGCGGCCGGCGAGCACGAGGCCGCCGCCCGGGCCTACGAGTGGCTGGCCCGCCACCAGAACGAGGACGGCTCCTGGTACGCGGCCTACGCCGACGGGGACGCCGCCGAGGTCACCGACCGCGGACGCGAGACCAACTTCTGCGCGTACATCGCCGTCGGTGTGTGGCACCACTACCTGGCGACCGGCGACGACACCTTCCTTGACCGGATGTGGCCCGCGGTGTTCGCGGCCGTGGAGTTCGTCCTCGAACTCCAGCGGCCCGGCGGGCAGATCGGCTGGAAGCGCGAGGACGACGGCCGGGCCGTCGAGGACGCGCTGCTGACCGGCAGTTCGTCCGTCCACCACGCGCTGCGCTGCGCGCTCGCCATCGCCGAGGAGCGCGAAGAGCCGCAGCCCGACTGGGAGTTGGCGGTGGGCGCGCTGCGCCACGCGATCCGCCGGCACCCCGAGCGGTTCCTCGACAAGGACCGCTACTCGATGGACTGGTACTACCCCGTGCTGGGCGGCGCGCTCACCGGCGCCGAGGCCAAGGAGCGCATCGAGCGGGACTGGGACCGGTTCGTGGTCCCGGATCTCGGTGTGCGCTGCGTGGTGCCCAACCCGTGGGTGACGGGCGGCGAATCGGCCGAACTCGCCCTGGCCCTGTGGGCCGTGGGCGAGTCCGACCGCGCGCTGGAGATACTGCAGTCGATCCAGCACCTGCGCGACCCGGCGACGGGCCTGTACTGGACCGGCTATGTCTTCGACTCACGGGCGATCTGGCCGGAGGAGCTCACCTCGTGGACGGCGGGCTCCCTGCTCCTCGCCGTGGCCGCACTGGGCGGGGACGAGGCGACCTGCGCGGTCTTCGGCGGCGACCGCCTGCCGTTCGGACTGGACCCCGACTGCTGCCGGTAGGGGGCCGGCCGCGTACGCGAGCGGGAGGGGATCAGCTGCGTACGCGGTTGGCGATCGCGTGCCCGATGAAGAGGTAGACGACGGCTGCGAGGCCGTAGCCCGCGACGACCCGTGCCCACTGCTCGTCGAACGTGAACAGGTCGTGCGACCAGCCGGCGAGCCAGCGTGCGGAGTCATGGATGAACTGGACGAACGAATTGCCCTGGTTGGCGTCCAGCAGGTACATGAGGATCCAGAGGCCCAGGATGAAGGCCATGATGTCGGCAACGACGGCTATGACGCGGCCGGCTGAGTGGGAACCGTTGCGATATCTAGGGGACATGTCATGCGGGTAGCCCTTGAATCCCGTATGAAACCTCCGGCTCTCCTCATGATGGTTCGTCAGCCATTACTCTGGCCCTCAACTGCCGTTCGCCGTGAGGTGGTTCGGCGGTAAGCACGGTCACCGACGATCCTGCCCCACAGGAGGGGGAGACGCCGGTGTCCGCGAACAGAGCCGAGAGACCCGCACGACCCGCCGCAGGATCCGCAAGGTCGGCGAGAGCCGCGAGACCCGCCCGGCCCGATCCACCCGCCCCGCCCGCCCCCTCCGATCCGTCCGCCGGACCCGAGCGCCCCGCGGAGGAACCCCGGCTCGCGGTCGGCGGGCCCGCCAGGAGCCGGCTGCGCCGCACGCTGGCCCTCGCACTGCCCGTCCCCGTCATCGGCCTCGTCCTGCTCCTGGCCTCCGGCCATCTGACGCTGCCGCTCGACCGGATCGTCACCATCGAGGCGAAGATGGCCTCCAAACGGGACTTCTTCGAGAACCCCGAGGTCCGGCGCATCCTCATGAAGCACGGCTTCCGGGTGCACATCACCCGCATGGGCTCCCGGGACATCGCCACGCAGGACGTCGCGGGGTACGACGTCGTCTTCCCCTCCGGACAGCCCGCCGCGGACCTGATCACCCGCGAACGCGCGAAGGCCGGCGATCCCGTCCTCACCTACCGGCCCTTCGTCAGCCCCATCGTCCTCGCCACCTACCGGGAGTACGCCGAGACGCTGGCCGACGCGGACATCGCCGAGCCCCAGCCGGCCGGCCCCTCCGCCGGCCCGGCCGGGCCGCTGTACTACACGCTCGACATGGGCAAGTTCCTGCAGCAGACGAAACAGGGCAGGCGGTGGGACGACCTGGGCATCGAGAAGCACGGCGTCCACAACGGCAACAAGGTCCTCGCCCAGACCTCCGACGTGTGCGACTCCAACTCCGGCGGCACCTACCTCGGCCTCGTCTCCTTCGTATGGCACGGCAACGACGCCCCCGGCAACGGCGAGGACGCCGACCGATACGCGCGGGACATCAAGGAACTGCTCATCGAACAGGGCCTGCCGGGCTCCGAGCGGGCCGAGACCTACCTGTCCGTGGACGGCAAGAGCATCGCCCCGATCTCGGTGATCTACGAGCACCAGTTCCTGGCCCACCAGATCCGGTACGAGGCCGAGCACGGCGAGCCGGACGACGGACGCGTCCTGCTCTACCCCTCGACCCGGTTCGTCACCGAACCCCAGCTCGTCGCCCTCACCGGAGACGGCGAACGGCTCGGCGAACTCGTCACCGAGGATCCCGAACTCCAGCACAAGGCGATGGAGTTGGGATTCCGGGTGCGGGACGCCACCAGCGGCTCGACCAGCGACCAGCTGGCGGCCTTCCTGGCGGACCGCGGCATCCAGGTACCGGTCACCTCGGCCGACGACACCAAGGCGGTCCTGCCACGGCTGCCCCTCCTGGAGCGGATGATCCAGACGGTCGGCGAGTGCCCGCCCGCGCAGTCGTCCCAGCAGGACGCCAAGTGAGGCGCGAGCTGGTGTTTCTGACGCTGCGTCTGGCCGTGGCCGTCACCCTCACCGTCGCCATGACCGCCGCCTGCTCCGGCGCAGGTGACGAGGACCCGACCACCCTGCGCGTCCTCGCCGGCCCCGATCTCGCCGTACTGGAGCCTCTGCTCGACGAGTTGCGGTCCGACACCGGGGTCGAGCTGAAGATGGACTACCTGGCCGACGCCGACACCGGCGAGGCGCTGGCCGCCGGAACCTCCACCGGAAAGGCCGGTGGCGGTCACGAGGCCGCCTGGCTCTCCACCGACCGCTCCTTCCAGCTGCGCCACAAGGACACCGCCCGGGGGCTGCTGCGCACCCCGACCATGCTCTCGCCGGTCGTGGTCGGCCTGCGCCCGGACGCGGCACGCGCACTCCACGCCAAGTCGGGCGACGACGAACTCAGTTGGGCCGACCTCGCCGACGCCGCCGCCACCGGGACCGTACGCTTCGGCATGGCCGACCCGCGGCGGACGGGGACCGGCCTCGCCACACTCGTCGGCGTCGCCACCGCGGCGGCCGGCACCGGCGGCGCCCTGCGCGAGGACGACGTCTCCTGCGACCGGCTGCGCGGCTTCCGCTCCGGACAGCGGATCACCGCCGCCTCCACCCGCGACCTGCTCGACGACTTCGTCGACCACCCCGGCACCGCGAACGCGCTCATCACCTACGAGTCCGACCTCCTCGCCCTCAACTCCGGCGGGCGGCTGAAGCAGAAACTGGAGATCGTGCGCCCCAAGGACGGCACGGTCCTCGCCGACTTCCCGCTGCTCCTCCTCGACCCGGACCGGCGGGCCGCCTACGACAAGGTCGTGGAGTGGCTGCGGCAGGACTCCGTACAACGGAAGATCATGCGGACGGCGCTGCGGCGACCGGTGAACCCGACGGTCGCCAGGGAGGGCGAGCTGCGGGCACCGGTCGGCAACGCGCTCTACTTCCCCGACCGGCCGGACGTCCTGGAACGCCTCCTCGACGACTACGGCGACCCCGCCCACCGCGTCGCTGACCAGGTCGTCTTCCTGCTCGACTTCTCCGGCTCGATGCGCGGCGCACGCATGGCGGAACTGCGCGAGGCGTTCGCCGACCTCAGCGGCGCGGACTCCTCGGCGGCGGGCGCCTTCGCCCGCTTCCACCTCGGCGAGCGGCTGACCGTCGTACGGTTCGGCGGGCAGGTCCTGGAGGAACGGACCGTCACCGTCCGGGGACAGCGGGACCTGCGCACCCTCGCCGGCGTCGTCGCCCGCGGTGGCTACGGCGACGCGACCGCCGTCTGGACCGCGCTCGACCACGGCTACCGCACGGCCTCCTCCGCGCTCGCCGACGAACCCGAACGGGCCGTGTCCATCGTGCTGATGACGGACGGCGAGAACAACGCGGGCATCGCGTACGAGGAGTTCGTACGCCGTTACGAGGCGCGGTCCGCCCGGACCCGTACCGCGGTCCACACCTACCCCGTGCACTTCGGGGAGGCGGACGCCGGAGCCCTTCGGCGCGCCGCCGACAGGACGGGCGGACGCATGGTGGACGCGGACGCGCGGGGATCGTCCCTTTCCGAGGCGTTCAAGGAGATCCGTGGCTGTCGTTGACGCGCAGTGGTGGGGTGTGTGGTGGCCGTGGATGACGGTGTGGCTCGTCACCGCGGCCGGACTGGTGGCGCTCGGCGCCGTGCTCGGGCGGCACATGCGGGAGCGCGGGCGCGGGCGCCTCGGCCGGCGGGGTGTGGGGCAGCGGTCCGCATACAGCGTCTGCTTCTACCTGGACGAGAAGGCGGTGATGGACCTCTACCGGATCGGCAACTACAGCGCCGCGCTGGAACAGGCCGTCGAGCACCGCACCAACGTCAACACCAGCGTGGGGCTGTGGGGGCGGCTGCTGCCGTGGACGGTCAAGGCCAACCGGGACGTCACGCAGGAGAAGTTCAGCAGTTACGTCGCGAAGAGCGAGCCGATCTCCGTGATCGGGATGCTGCTGGACGCGTTCGAGCGGGCCGACGTCATCGTGCACGCGGACCTGCGCACCGGGGCCGTCACTCCGAACCGCGCCCTCGCCGAGGCGCTCGGGTCCGGGGCCGGGGGCGGTGTCGCCCTGAGTGACATCGAGGAGTTCGTGTCGCTCAGGGGACGGTTCCTGGTGGAGCCGCGGTCGGAATCCGGGGCGGCGGAGGGGATCGTGCTGCGGGCCCCTTACGGCTCCGACGCGGAGCGGCCGGCGCACGTCCGGGTCATGTGCGCGGCGGGTGGCTTGCGCAACGAACGCCTGAACGACGGGACGTTCCAGGCGCGTTGCCTCGGCAAGATGACGGGTTGGCGCCCGGACACACGCGAGGTCACGCTGGAAGCGATAGCCATATTCCGCTGACACGAACGCAGCCCCCTGCGGGCCCGGCGGCGCCGACCACGCAGTTCCCCGCGCCCCTGAAAGGCAAGGGGCTTCGCCCGGGGGCGCGTGGTCGGCTGCGGGTGCGTCG
>NZ_JBHWZP010000448.1:0-6297 GCF_042728395.1 Streptomyces sp. NPDC060205 | reverse complement strand
GATCCGGGGCCACACCCATGGTCAGCGGCCGGTCAGCGGGGCAGTCCGCCGGGCGCGGTCGCCCACGTGGTGTTCGGCTCCGTGGCCAGGGTGAACTTGAGCGTGCCACCCGTCCGCAGCAGGCTGCCGTCCGTCCAGGACCGGTCGTGCGTACGGCCGTCGATCCGCACGCCGCCCACATACGCGTGCGTGGCATCGGCCGCGGGCGCGTCGATGACGATGTCGGCCCGCCCGGGCCGGTCGAGCACGGCGTGCGGGAACAGCGGCGCGCCCAGCAGAAGGTTGGCGCTGCCGGGGGTCTGCGGGTAGATGCCCAGGGCCGAGAAGACGTACCAGGCGGACATGGTGCCGAGGTCGTCGTTGCCGGGCAGTCCCGTGGGTCCCGTGCCGTAGACGGTGTCGAGGATCTGCCGGACGGTGGCCTGGGTCTTCCACGGCCGGCCGAGCGCGTTGTAGAGCCACGGGGCGTGGATGCCGGGCTCGTTGGTCGGGTCGTAGCGCAGCGCGTCGCCGCCCTTCACCGACCAGGACCCGTCGGCCTTGTGGAAGAAGCCGTCGAGCCGGTCCGCCGCGACCTCACGCCCGCCCATCGCCTCGGCGAGCCCCTGCACGTCCTGCGGCACCATCCAGGTGTACGTGGCACTCGTGCCCTGGGCGAACCCGCGGTCGCTGCCCGGGCTGAACGGCGTGACCCACGACCCGTCCAGGTTGCGCGCCTGGATGTATCCCTCGGTTCCCGCCCCGTCCGTGGCGGCGGGGTTGTAGACGTTGCGCCACCAGCCGCCCCGCTCGGCGAAGTGGGCGGCCTGCTCGTCCCGGCCCAGCAGCTTCGCCCAGCGGCCGAGCGCGTCGTCGGCGACCGAGTCCTCCAGGGTCTCGGCGGCACCGCCCCAGCAGTGGCAGACGTCCTGCGCCGCGTACCCGGAGGTCATGTACTGCGCCAGGTTGGGCCGTTGGCCGGTGCACTGACCGGGGCAGCCCGCGTCGGAGAGCCCGTCCGGGTGCGGCACGGTGGCCTGCTTCGCCAGGGAGTCGAAGGCGCCGCGGTAGTCGAAGTTGCGGACACCCATGGCGTAGAAGGTGGCGAGCGTGGCCGCCGTCGGGTCACCGGTCATGACATGGGTCGGGCCGTTGATGTGCACCCACCGGTCCCAGACCCCGCCGTTCTGCTCGGCGAAGTTGTACAGCGACTGGGCGAAGTCCCCGGCGATACGCGGCTTCAGCAGCGCGAGCAACTGGATCTGCGCCCGGTACTGGTCCCAGCCCGAGAAGTTGCTGTACTGCGCCCCCTGACCGCGCTCGATCCGATGAGCTTTCCCGTCCATGCCGGGATAGCGGCCGTCGCGGTCACTCACCAGATTGGGCTGCTGGAGGGAGTGGTAGAGCGCGGTGTAGAAGGCGGTCCGCTGAGCCTCACTGCCGCCCCCGACCCGCACGGAACGCAGCTCACGGTCCCAGGCCCGGCTCCCGGCCGCCGCCACCTGGTCGACGCTCGCCCGCGGCTCTATCTCCTCGCGGAGGTTGGCCTCGGCGCCGGCGAGGCTCACGTACGAGATCCCGAGCCGCATGTGGACATCGTTGTCGGACCCGGTGTCGAAGCCGACGTAACCGCCCGAGCCGCGGCCCGCGCGGTCGGCGCCCGTGGCATAGCCCTCGCCGCCACCGCCCGTGGTGGAACCGGGGGAGAGGGTGCCGTCCTGCCACGTACCCGTGCCGGAGAAGGCGCGGTCGAAGGACGCGGT
Source organism: Streptomyces sp. NPDC060205 (assembly GCF_042728395.1). NCBI lineage: Bacteria > Bacillati > Actinomycetota > Actinomycetes > Kitasatosporales > Streptomycetaceae > Streptomyces > Streptomyces sp. NPDC060205. The sequence continues at coordinate 4,555 of NZ_JBHWZP010000448.1, read as the reverse complement.
GAAGTAGAGCCGGTAGTAGCTCTTGCGGTTGTTGGTACCGCCGTTGGCACGCCGACCGCAGAACGCGCCCGTCAGCACCGACCCGGTCACCTTGCGGTGGGCGCGGTCGATCTCGATCTCCGCGTCCTCGCTCCCGTTGAGGGAGTTGGAGACCCGGAAGAGCAGGTTGGCGGGCTTGTCGGCGGGGAACGTGAAGTCGGCGACGCCGGCCCGCTGCGACACCGCGAGGTCGGCGCGGGCGCCGGAGTCGAGGCCGACGGAGTAACGGCCGGGCACGGCCCGCTCGTCGGCGTGCGAGAAGTTCGCCGCGTACACGGCGTCCGTGGTGTCCGCCGAGGGCGACGAGGTGACGTCTCCGACGAACGGCATGATCGGTACGTCGCCCGCGGCACCCGGGTTGCAGCCCGCGCCGTTCACATGCGTGAGGCTCAGCCCGCGCAGCCGGGTCGCCCCGTACTCGTAGCCGTTGGCCGCGCCCGTGCTGGTCTGGTCGCCCCGGGTACTGGTGGGCGACCAACCGATCATGCCGTACGGGAGGTTAGCGCCCGGGTAGGTGTTGCCCCCGTTCGCTGTGCCGATGAGCGGATCGACGTAGGCGGTGGGGCGGGCGGGCGCGGCGGCGTCGGCTGCCGCGGAGACCGGCCCCGGCAGTGCGGCGGCGAGCGCGGTGGTCAGCGCGAGAGCGGCGGCTCTCCTGCCGAACGTCCGCGACACGGCGGTGGATCTGAGGACCATGTGCGAGGAAACCTTCCGTGTGAACGGGCGGCGCGACCGACCGCCTGACGGCGGCCCGGCCCCGAGGAATGCCGCCGACGACAGTAGGCCCCCGAACCACGCACAGCCCCGCCAAAACCGCCAAACTCGATGAACGCCCAATGAACCCACAGCACACCCAAGCCCCGTAAGGGGCGCGGGGAACGGCGCGAGCAACCCCCACTGACGGCCACCCGACGTCGAACGGTCACCCCCCCCGTAAGGGGCGCGGGGAACGGCGCGAGCAACCCCCACCGACGGTCACCCGACGTCGAACGGTCACCCCCTAAGGGGCGCGGGGAACTGCGCGACCAGCCCCCACCCACCCGCACACGACATCACTCCGAAGCGGGGCGTCAGCACAAGGCCGGACGCGGGGCGTCAGCACAAGGCCGGACGCGGGGCGTCAGCACAAGGCCGGACCCCGCCACCTCCCGGCGACGGAGCCCGTCCCTCAGAACCGCACCAACCTCACGCCGTGTGCAACGTCAACCCATACCGCTGGAGAATCTCGTTGATCGGCTGGTACCAGGTCTCACCCCCGGTGGAGCAGTTCCCCCACCCACCGGAGGTGACGCCCTGCGCCTGGTCACCGCTGATGAACGACCCACCCGAGTCACCGGGCTCGGCACAGACACTCGTCTTGGTCATCTGACGCACAGCACCCTGGCTGTAGTTGACCGTCTCGTTCTTCGCCAGCACGTTCCCGCAGTGCCAGTGCGTGGTCGACCCCGACCGGCAGATGGACGCTCCGACCGGCGCCTCGTTGGAGCCCCGTACGAGCTGGTCGGACACCGTGCCCCAGCCGAGTACGACGGGCACGGTCCACCACCCGCTGCCGACGTTCACCCACGCGTAGTCGTTGTCGGGGAACGACGACCCCTGGATGTTGCCTATGTACGAGCGGTCCCAGCCACTGACACCCTGCCCGGCCCCGCCGCAGTGCCCGGCGGTGACGAAGCCGCCGTACACGGAGAAGCCGATGGAACAGCGGACGTTGCCGGTGTAGAAGGGGTCGCCGCCGACGGTCCCGGCCGCGAACGTCTCGGGCGCCGCCGCGGTCTCCTCGACGGTGACGGCGACCGAACCACCGGCCCGCGCCTTCGCAAGGAACGCCCGGACATCGTTGTCAGCTCGCTGCGCGGCGACGACGCCCACGACGACCGAGCTGGACTCGGCGTCGACGTACCAGTTGCTGACCCCGTCGGGCGCGGCCAGCTTGTCGATGCGCGCCTTGGCCGCGTCGAGCTGCCGCGCGCTGTACTTGACGGTGCGGACACTCGCGCCGGTGTCCCGCACGGCGGCGAGCGTGGCGGCGGACGCGCCGCTCTTGACGGCGACGGTCAACTTCCCGCTGTCGGCGTCGAACCAGGAGCCGCCGTACGCGGCGCCGGCCGCGCGCTCGGCCTTCGGTTCGACGGCGGTCGCCTTCTTCTCGGCGGCGAGACGGGCCTCGGCGCCCGCCTTCGTCAGCCCGAAGTCCCGGCGCATGGCGTCGATGAGGGCGTTGGAGGCGGGAGCCTTCGAAGCGGCGGTGGGGGCGGCTTCGGGGGCGTCGGCGGCCGAGGCGGATCCGGTGCCGACGGCCGCCCAGGAGCCGATCAGGAGGAGGGAGGCCAGAGCGGTGCTCAGGGTCGTAGTGCGTCTCAAGGCGATGGCCCTTCGTTGTTCCAGCAAGGTGGGGGCGGAACAGCTGAACTATGAGAGCGCTCTCATCTCATTGCGGGGCAGAGCCTAGCGGCAGACCATCGTCAGGTACAGACCAAAAACAGGGGTTGTCGAAGGGGCCGGTGTTCGTCAGCGGGCGAGCGGAATCCCGTACGCGCGCTCCACATGCAGCCGCAGGACGAGCCGGCCGTCGCGGACCATCGCGGCCCGGTAGTCGTCCCAGTCGGGATGTTCGCCCTGGACGTCCCGGTAGAGCCGGATCAGCTCCTCCACGGTCTCGTCGCCGGGCTCGCGGGCCACGGGCGAGAGATCGGCGATGCCCTCCGCGACGGTGTAGGCCCAGCGGTCCGCGCTGGTCACGTGGTACGAGACCCGCGGATCGCGGCGCAGATTGCGCGTCTTGGCGCGGCCGTCGGTGAGCGACACACGCACGATCCGCTCGGCGGGGTAGTACGCGTGGTTGACGTTGGACAGCTGGGGGCGTCCGTCGCGCTTGAGCGTCGTCAGCACCCCGCCGTCGTACTCGGAGAGGAGTCGAAGCAGGGCGTCCTGGCCGGGACCGGCGTCATCAGTCATGCGCTGAGCAACGCCTGCGCCCCCACGGAACATTCCGGCAACAGGCGGTACGGCGAGCACGGCGCGGCGACGAGCAGCACCGCGCCACGCCCGCCGTACCGCCGGGCCGGCCGGGAAGCCCTGCAGGCCCGCATCAGGACGCGCTGCACGGACCGGTCACGGGCGCCGTGGAGCTGCCGTACTTCATGACGGTGACCCCGAAGCCCGTCGACGCTCCCGCCGCCGGACTCCCGTTGCCGTGGCTCGTCGAGCCCGTGACCTGCGGGGCGAAGGTGTGCCCTTCCCCTGTGTGATCGTCAGATCGTCCGAATGTTTCGAAAGAAGCAAGGTGCGGGTGTGACGGGTGAGTGATCCCGCGCGCCTGACAGGTTCCGCATACGCGTCGGTCAGGGTCGACGCATGATCACGAGCACACGCGGCGCCGGACGCCGTTCCGCCGTCGTCCTGGCGGCCACCCTCCTCCTCGCCGTCCTGGCCGTCCTGGCCGTTCTCGCCGGCTGCGGCGGTCCGGAGACGAGGACGACGGCGCGCGTACCGGGCGCGCACGAGACCCGGGCCGGCGGGGCCGCCCCCGCACCCGCACCCCGGATCTCCCTGGACGCGGCCCCAAGGCACCTGCCGAGCCTGGGCCCGAAGACCTCCGCCGGGATCCCGCCGAGGACGAGTCAGGTGCTCGTGGTCACGGGCCGGGGGCGCAACTCCGCCGTGTCGACCGCCGTGCTGTACAAACGCACGGCGTCCGGCTGGCACGCCGGGACCCTGTGGCCCGCGCACAACGCCTTCCGGGGCTGGACCGACCGTCACGTCATCGGCGATCTCCGCTCACCCGTCGGTGTGTACACGCTCACCGACGCGGGCGGTCTGCGCGGCGATCCCGGTACGCGTCTCCCGTACCACCACTCCGGCGGCTTCTTCGTGGACGGCACCGGCTTCGAGGGCGAGGCCCTGGCCGGCTCCTTCGACCATGTGATCGCCATCGACTACAACCGCGAGCCCGGCACCTCACCCCTGGACTGGACACGGCCCCTGGGCGTCGGCCGGGGCGGCGGCATCTGGGTGCACGTCGACCACGGGGGCCCCACCCAGGGCTGCGTCAGCCTGCGCGAGGACCACATGAAGGCGCTGCTGCGCGCCGTCGACCCGGCCCGCCACCCGGTCATCGTCATGGGCGACGCGGCGGCGCTGAGACGCTGAGCCTCGTCGGCCGACCGGGTGGTGGGCCGTCAACCGGTGGCCGGCCGTTGCCTGGTGGTCCGGGTACCAGGATCGGCGGTCCTGCCCACAGGAGAGACCTGGTTGCTCCCGCCCCGTAGGCGCACTGTGGACGCATGGACACCACCCAACAGCAACCGGAGGCCAGGATCCGAGTGACGCCGCTGCGTCGCCTCAGCGGAGGCACGTACGTGCCGCGCGGCCGTCAGGAAGCCACCACGCAAAGCAACGACTTCCCGCGCGCGGGAAGTCGGGAACGGCCCGCGCGAACGGGCGGCCGGCACGTGGCATGACGCCGCACGCGCGAAGGGGACGTTGAACGGCGGCTGCCCCACACCCGAGGGTG
>NZ_JBHWZP010000447.1:0-6305 GCF_042728395.1 Streptomyces sp. NPDC060205 | reverse complement strand
GGTCTTCAGGGGCGCGGGGAACTGCGCGGGCAACCCCCACCGGCCCGCACCCGGCATACGACCGCAGGCCCCACCCCCTAAGGGGCGCGGGGAACTGCGCGACCAGCCCCCACCGGACCCGCACCCGACCGACCCGTCCAGCCGATCAGGCGAGCCGGCCGACCGGACCGTCCGGTCAGGCGGAAAAATGATCGATCAAACGAGTCGGAAACGTCACACGGCACTTTCGGAAGGCCGGGGAAGCGGGCAGGATGAACAGGTTGGCGGCACTGAGTGCCGCCAATAGGCCCAATGGTCGACCCCGAGTGCACTCTCCTGCGCCAAATGGGGGATGGTAGAGACAGTCAGGGCACCTCGAAGAAGAGGCACAACGTCGGTGAGGGATGACGTGAGCGACAACTCTGTAGTACTGCGGTACGGCGACGGCGAGTACACCTACCCGGTGATCGACAGCACCGTCGGCGACATGGGCTTCGACATCGGGAAGCTCCGCGCCCAGACCGGTCTGGTGACGCTGGACAGCGGTTACGGGAACACCGCCGCCTATAAATCCGCCATCACCTATCTCGACGGCGAGCAGGGCATCCTCCGCTACCGCGGGTACCCGATCGAGCAGCTCGCCGAGAGCTCCACCTTCCTCGAAGTGGCCTCGCTGCTGATCAACGGCGAGCTGCCCACGGTCGACGAGCTCTCCACCTTCCAGAACGAGATCACGCAGCACACGCTGCTGCACGAGGACGTCAAGCGGTTCTTCCAGGGCTTCCCCCGTGACGCCCACCCGATGGCGATGCTGTCGTCGGTGGTCTCCGCGCTGTCGACGTTCTACCAGGACAGCCACAACCCGTTCGACGAGGAGCAGCGCCACCTCTCGACGATCCGGCTGCTCGCGAAGCTTCCGACCATCGCCGCGTACGCGTACAAGAAGTCGATCGGTCACCCCTTCGTCTACCCGCGCAACGACCTGGGCTACGTCGAGAACTTCCTGCGCATGACCTTCTCGGTCCCGGCGCAGGAGTACGAGCTCGACCCGGTCGTCGTCTCCGCGCTCGACAAGCTGCTCATCCTGCACGCGGACCACGAGCAGAACTGTTCGACCTCCACCGTGCGTCTGGTGGGCTCGTCGCAGGCGAACATGTTCGCCTCGATCTCCGCCGGCATCAGCGCCCTGTGGGGCCCGCTGCACGGTGGCGCCAACCAGTCGGTCCTGGAGATGCTCGAAGGCATCAAGGCCAACGGCGGCGATGTCGACTCCTTCATCCGCAAGGTGAAGAACAAGGAAGACGGCGTCCGCCTGATGGGCTTCGGCCACCGGGTGTACAAGTCCTTCGACCCGCGCGCGAAGATCATCAAGGCTGCCGCGCACGACGTCCTGTCGGCCCTCGGCAAGTCCGACGAGCTGCTGGACATCGCGCTCAAGCTGGAGGAGCACGCGCTCTCCGACGACTACTTCGTCTCGCGCAACCTCTACCCGAACGTCGACTTCTATACGGGTCTGATCTACCGGGCCATGGGCTTCCCGACCGAGATGTTCACGGTCCTGTTCGCCCTCGGCCGGCTGCCGGGCTGGATCGCCCAGTGGCACGAGATGATCAAGGAGCCCGGCTCCCGGATCGGCCGCCCGCGGCAGATCTACACGGGTGTCGTCGAGCGGGACTTCAAGCCGGTCCAGGAGCGCTAGGCGCTCCACGGCGCTGTGGGTTGTCGACTGCGGGTCCGCCGGTGGCGGGCCGCGCAGTTCCCCGCGCCCCCTACGGGGCCGGGGGCCGACCCGCCCCGCAGAGAGTGAAGCCCGATGTCCCGCAAGGGATGAAGGGCAATCCCGCACGGGATGAAACGCAATGAAGAAGGCGCCCCGCTGCCGGTCCCCCCACGGGCCGGAGTCGGGGCGCCTTCCCATGTCCCGGTGCGGATTCCCCCCACGGGATCCGGCCGGGCGTCTGAAGGCAGCGCCTGAATCGCTGCGAGCAAAACGAGCAGAATGAACAAGAACTCTGCCTACTGCGTACTACCTACCGCGTACTGCCTCCTGCGTGTGCGGTCTGCCGGGACCCGTACGTACGGGAGGGCCGCTCAAAGCTCCCCGTCGTACGTGCCCCGGCAACGCATTTCCAGGAACGTCCCCCAAGACATCCCCAGATGTCAGAAACGCCCCCCAAGACGTGTCTGACATCGTCAATCTAGACTCACGAACCCCTTCGATGGTTACGTTCACATCACTGTGACCTGCGTCTCTTGCGTATGTCCTGAAGATACGCAAGAGCCCCGATATGACTATCGGAGCCCTAGCGTAAGGATGATGCGCGAGCCTTGTGAAGAGCTTATGTGAAGAGGTGTGCCGGACTCTAGGGGAGTCCTACCTCTTCGTCATGAAAATGCCCTGAGGCGCAGGCTGTTCGTCACCACGAACACCGAGGAGAACGCCATGGCGGCTCCCGCGATCATCGGGTTCAGCAGTCCCGCCGCCGCGAGGGGCAGTGCCGCCACGTTGTATCCGAACGCCCAGACCAGGTTCCCCTTGATCGTGGACAGGGTCCTGCGGGACAGCCGGATCGCGTCCGGGGCCGCCCGCAGGTCCCCGCGGACCAGCGTCAGATCGCTCGCCTCGATCGCGGCGTCCGTGCCCGTGCCCATCGCCAGGCCCAGATCGGCGGTGGCGAGCGCGGCGGCGTCGTTGACGCCGTCGCCCACCATCGCCACCGCCCGCCCCTCGGCCTGAAGCCGCCTGATCACGTCGACCTTGCCCTCGGGCAGCACCTCGGCGATCACCCGGTCGGGGTCGATGCCCACGGAACGGGCCACGGACTCGGCCACGGTCCGGTTGTCCCCGGTCAGCAGCACCGGGGTGAGGCCCAGGGCGCGCAGCGCGCGAACCGCCTCCGCGCTGGTCTCCTTGACCGCGTCGGCGACGGTCACGACACCGTGCGCGGTGCCGTCCCAGGCGACGGCCACGGCGGTACGTCCCTCTTCCTCGGCCCGCGTCCGCAGGGCGGCGAGGGACTCGGGCAGCGTGATTCCGGCCTCTTCGAGGAGGCGGGCGCGGCCCACGAGGACCGCGTGGCCCTCGACCGTGCCGCGGACACCGAGCCCGGGCACGTTCTCGAAGCCGTCCACGGCCGGCAGAGCCCCTGTCCGCTCCTCCGCGCCCGCCGCGACGGCCCGGGCGATCGGATGCTCCGAGGCGTGCTCCAGGGCCCCCGCGAGCCGCAGTACGCGCGCCGTGTCGGTGCCCTCGGCCGCGTACGCCTCCTGGAGGGTCATGCGGCCGGTCGTCACCGTGCCGGTCTTGTCCAGGACGATCGTGTCGACGCGGCGGGTGGACTCCAGGACCTCGGGGCCCTTGATGAGGATGCCGAGCTGGGCGCCGCGGCCCGTGCCGACCATGAGGGCGGTCGGGGTGGCCAGGCCCAGGGCGCACGGGCAGGCGATGATCAGTACGGCGACGGCCGCGGTGAACGCGGCGGCCGTGTCGCCGGTGACGCCGAGCCAGACCCCGAAGGTGGCGACCGCGATCAGCAGCACCACGGGGACGAAGATCCCGGAGATCCGGTCGGCGAGGCGCTGCACCCGGGCCTTGCCGTTCTGGGCGTCCTCCACCAGCCGTGCCATCCGGGCGAGCCGGGTGTCGTCGCCGACCCGGGTCGCCTCGACGAGCAGCCGCCCGCCGGCGTTCACGGTCGCCCCGGTGACGGCCGAGCCCACCGTCACGTCCACCGGCACGGACTCGCCCGTCAGCATCGACGCGTCGACGGCCGAGGTCCCCTCGACGACCGTGCCGTCGGTGGCGACCTTCTCGCCGGGCCGTACGACGAAACGGTCGCCCACGGCCAGCGCGCCCACCGGGACGCGGACCTCACGGCCCTCCCGTACGACGGATACGTCCTTGGCGCCGAGTTCCATCAGGGAGCGTAGGGCGGCGCCCGCGCGGCGCTTGGAGCGGGCCTCCAGATAGCGGCCGAGGAGGATGAGCGCGATGACCCCGGCGGCGACTTCGAGGTAGATCGCCGAGGCGCCCTGCTCGCGGGAGACGGTGAGGGAGAAGCCCTCGTCCCGCATGCCCTCCATGCCCGCGTCGCCGAAGAACAGCGCCCACAGGGACCAGCCGAACGCGGCCAGCGTGCCCGTCGAGACGAGGGTGTCCATGGTGGCGGCGCCGTGCCGGGCGTTCGTGTACGCGGCCCGGTGGAAGGGCAGCCCGCCCCAGACGACGACCGGCGCGGCGAGCGTCAGCACGAGCCACTGCCAGTTGTCGAACTGCAGCGCCGGAATCATCGACAGCAGGACGACGGGGGTGGCCAGGAGCGCGGAGACGACGAGGCGTTCGCGCAGTGCGGCCAGTTCGGGGTCACGCGGGTGCGCCGCGTCCTCGTCGGCGGAGGTTTTCCCGTCCGCCGCGGGCTCCGGGGGCCGCGGCGGCGGGGGTTCCTCGGCCGTGTAGCCCGTCCTGACCACGGTGGCGATCAGGTCGGCGACCCGCACCCCGTCCGCGTACGCGACCTTCGCCTTCTCCGTCGCGTAGTTGACCGTGGCGGAGACGCCGTCCATGCGGTTGAGCTTCTTCTCGACGCGGGCCGCGCAGGAGGCGCAGGTCATCCCGCCGATGGTCAGCTCGACCTGCGAGCCGGCCGGTGCTTCGGCGGGTGATCCGGCCTGTGGCGCCGGGTCGGCCGGAGGAGCCGTGGTGCTGCTGCTGGTGCTCGTGCTGCTGCTGGTACCGGTGCTGGTCATGTCCTGCTCCAGGGAACGAACCGGGCCGTACGGAGCCAGTATCAGCTGGTCGGTACGGCCCGGTGTGGAGTGAGGGGAGGCGTCCTCAGGCCTGGCCGGCGAGCTCGAAGCCCGCCTCGTCGACGGCGGCGCGGACGGTTTCCTCGTCGAGCGGGGCGTCGGAGATCACGGTCACCTCGCCGGTGGAGGCGACGGCCTTCACCGAGGTGACGCCCGCGATCTGGGAGATCTCGCCGGAGACCGAGCCTTCACAGTGTCCGCAGCTCATCCCGCTCACCCGGTAGACGGTGGTGACGGAGCCGGGGGTGTCGGTGTGGGCGGTCATGTCGTTCTCCTCGTCGAGACGTATGGGGCGTGTGCGGCGCGTGCGCCGTGGGATACATGAGGCGTGTGTGGCCCACGGGCTCGCACGGTACTCACAGTATACCCCTAGGGGGTACTTTCAAAGGGCTGGGGACAGCGGAGGGGCGGCGGCCATGCGGGCAGTGGTGTTCGAGCGGTTCGGGGAACCGGCCGAGGTACGGGAGGTGCCGGACCCGGCGCCCGCGCCGCACGGCGTGGTGGTGCGCGTCGAGGCCACCGGGCTCTGCCGCAGCGACTGGCACGGCTGGCAGGGCCACGACCCGGGCATCGAACTGCCGCACGTGCCCGGCCATGAACTCGCCGGAACCGTCGAGGCCGTGGGCGCCCTCGTGACCCGCCACCGCCCCGGCGACCGCGTCACCGTGCCCTTCGTCTGCGCCTGCGGAAGCTGCGCCTCCTGCGCGGCGGGCGAGCAGCAGGTGTGCGAGCGCCAGACCCAGCCCGGGTTCACGCACTGGGGGTCCTTCGCCGAGTACGTCGCCCTGGACCACGCCGACGTGAACCTCGTCGCCGTGGCGGACGAGCTGTCCTTCGGCACGGCCGCCTCGCTCGGCTGCCGGTTCGCCACGGCGTTCCGCGCGGTGGTCGCGCAGGGGCGGGTGGCGCCGGGGGAGTGGGTGGCCGTGCACGGCTGCGGAGGGGTCGGGCTGTCCGCGGTGATGATCGCCGCGGCGGCCGGGGCGCGGGTCGTCGCGGTCGACCTCTCGCCCGCGGCGCTCGACCTCGCGCGGCGGTTCGGCGCCGCGCACTGCGTGGACGCGTCCCGCGCCGGCGACACGGCGGAGGCGGTCCGCGACCTGACCGGCGGCGGCGCCCACCTCTCCCTCGACGCCCTCGGCTCCCCGGTCACCTGCGCGGCCTCGGTCGCCGGGCTGCGCCGCCGCGGCCGGCACGTCCAGGTGGGCCTGCTGCCCGAGGACCCGAAGGTGCCGATGGCCCGGGTGATCGGCCTCGAACTCGAACTCCTCGGCAGCCACGGCATGGCCGCGCACGCCTACCCGCCGATGCTGGAGTCCGTACGGGCCGGGCTGCTGCGCCCCGACCTCCTGGTGACCTCCGCGATCCCCCTGGCGGCGGCCCCCGCGGCCCTGGCGGCGATGGGGACGGCGCCGGGGGCGGGCGTCACGGTGGTCGAGCCCTGGGCGTGAGGGCGGCGGGCCACGCGCCGGCGCGGTCGGGAGCGACGGGAACGAGGGGGCCCCGCACGGTGGACGTGC
>NZ_JBHWZP010000446.1:0-6316 GCF_042728395.1 Streptomyces sp. NPDC060205 | reverse complement strand
CCCCTGAAGGCGCAAAGCCGGGGCGCAGCCCCGCTTTCAGGGGCGCGGGGAACTGCGCGGCCCACCCCCACCGGCCCGCACCCGAAGCAGCACGGTCGATTGCGGTGGCAGAACCGTGACAATCGGTTCCGACCTGCGCGGACGCACCCTCACGAAGAGCGTCTACACCGTGCGTATACACGGCGTGTATACGCACTGTGTAGAGTGCTCCGCATGTCCATCGGTCACACCCTCCTAGGGCTCCTGGAGTCCGGCCCCCGACACGGTTACGACCTGAAGCGGGCCTTCGACGAGAAGTTCGGTCACGACCGGCCGCTCCACTACGGCCAGGTCTATTCGACGATGTCCCGGCTGCTGAAGAACGGCCTCGTGGAGGTCGACGGGATAGAGGCGGGCGAAGGCCCCGAGCGCAAGCGCTACGCGATCACCGAGGCGGGCGTCACCGACGTCCAACGGTGGCTCGCGACGCCGGAGAAGCCGGAGCCGTATCTCCAGTCGACCCTCTACACGAAGGTCGTCCTCGCCCTCCTGACGCACCGCGACGCGTCCGAGATCCTCGACACCCAGCGCTCGGAACACCTGCGCATGATGCGCATCCTCACCGACCGCAAGCGCAAGGGCGATCTCGCCGACCAGCTGATCTGCGACCACGCCCTCTTCCATCTTGAGGCCGACCTGCGGTGGCTCGAACTCACCGCGGCGCGCCTCGGCAAACTCGCTGAGGCGGTGACCCGATGACCCCCGCAGGCTCCCTGCTCGTGGCCCACGACCTGCGCAAGGCGTACGGCCCCACCAACGCCCTCGACGGCGCCGAGTTCTCCATCCACCCGGGCGAGGTCGTCGCCGTGATGGGCCCCTCGGGCTCCGGCAAGTCGACCCTCCTGCACTGCCTCGCCGGCATCGTGACGCCCGACTCGGGCTCGATCACGTACAACGGCCGTGAGATGGCGACCATGAACGACTCCCAGCGCAGCGCGCTGCGGCGCTCGCAGTTCGGGTTCGTCTTCCAGTTCGGCCAGCTGGTGCCGGAGCTGACCTGCGTCGAGAACGTGGCCCTGCCGCTGCGCCTCAACGGCACCTCCCGCAAGGAGGCCGAACGCACCGCCCTGGCCTGGATGGAGCGCCTGGAGGTCGACGACCTGGCGGGCAAGCGGCCCGGCGAGGTCTCCGGCGGCCAGGGCCAGCGCGTCGCCGTGGCCCGCTCCCTGGTCACCAGCCCGCGGGTGCTGTTCGCGGACGAGCCCACCGGCGCCCTCGACTCCCTCAACGGCGAGCGTGTGATGGAGCTGCTCACGGACGCCGCCCGGTCCGCCAACGCCGCCGTCGTCCTCGTCACGCACGAGACCCGGGTGGCCGCCTACTCGGACCGCGAGATCGTCGTACGCGACGGGAAGTCCCGGGACATGGAGCGCGTCGTATGAGCGCCCGCCCGTCGACCGCCGCCGCGCCGCCCGAGGCTCCCCCGCAGCCGCAGGAGTGGGACGACCCGCGCGCTGCGACCTCCGTGCTGCGGCAGTGGTCCAGGGATCTCGCCATGGGGATCAAGTTCGCGTTCACGGGCGGTCGCGAGGGCTGGGTACGGGTGCTGCTCACCGGTGTCGGTGTCGGGCTCGGCGTGGCACTGCTGCTGCTCACCACGGCCATCCCGAGCGCGCTGCAGGCACGGTCCGACCGCGAGTACGCGCGGATGGACCTCCTGATGAACGGCGTCGAACCGGCCAGGTCCGACAACACGGTGCTCGTCGCGAACGTCGACACCGAGTTCCGCGGCCTGGACGTACGCGGCCGTCAGCTGGAGCCGGAGGGCCTGCGGGCGCCACTGCCGCCGGGCGTCGACAAGTTCCCCGCGCCGGGCGAGATGGTCGTCTCCCCCGCGCTGAAGGAACTGCTGGACTCCAAGGACGCGAAGCTGCTGCACGACCGGCTGCCGTACCGCGTCACGGGAACCATCGGCGAGAGCGGCCTGATCGGCCCGGCCGAACTCGCCTACTACGCGGGCGGCCAGGACCTGGCGAAGTTCGACGAAGGCTCCCGCATCGTGCGCCTGGACACCTTCGGCGCGGAGAAGGCGCCGAAGGAGGAGATGAACGACCCGGTCCTCCTCCTGCTCGTCCTCACGGTCTTCGTGGTGCTGCTGATGCCGGTCGGCGTCTTCATCGCCGCGGCCGTACGCTTCGGCGGCGAGCGGCGCGACCGCAGGCTCGCCGCGTTGCGGCTGGTCGGCGCGGACGGCCGGATGACCCGCCGGATCGCCGCGGGCGAGGCCCTCGCCGGAGCCTTCCTCGGGCTGGCCTTCGGTGTCGGTTTCTTCCTGATCGGCCGCCAGATCGCCGGCTCCCTGGAGCTCTTCGGGATCAGCGTCTTCCCGAGCTACCTCGACCCGACGCCCGTACTCGCCGTCCTGATCGCCGTCGCGGTCCCGGCCGCCGCGGTGGCGGTGACGCTCCTCGCCCTGCGCGGCGTGGTCATCGAACCGCTCGGCGTGGTGCGTACGGCCAGGCCCGCGCGGCGCCGGCTGTGGTGGCGGCTGCTGCTGCCGCTGGGCGGTCTCGGCCTGCTCGCCCCGATGCTCGGCAAGGGCAACGACAACGGCGACTTCAACGAGTACATGGTCACCGGCGGTGTCGTCCTGCTCCTCGTCGGTGTCACCGCGCTGCTGCCGTGGGTCGTGGAAGCCGTCGTGGCCCGGCTGAACTCGGGCTCGGTCTCCTGGCAGCTGGCCGTTCGCAGGCTGCAGTTGAGCAGTGGCACCGCGGCCCGCATGGTCAACGGCATCGCGGTGGCGGTGGCCGGTGCGATCGCCCTGCAGATGCTGTTCACCGGCATCGAGAGCGACTACACGAAGTCCACGGGCCAGGACCTCTCGCGCGCCCAGATGCAGATCTCCCTGCCGAAGACCGTCTCTCTCGCGGACGCCAGGAGCGATCTGGCGGACACCCGCGGGGTGCGTGGCGCCGTCGCACTGTCCGACACCACGCTGGGCGAGCGCGCCAAGAACCCCGACAGGTCCTCGGCGGTCACGGTCGGCAACTGCGCCGCCCTGCGCGAGGTGGCGAAGCTGTCCTCGTGCCGCGAGGGCGATGTGTTCGCCGTGCAGGGCGTCGAGTACGACTCGGAGACCGCGGAGTTCGCGAAGCCCGGCCGGCGGCTCGCCATCGACCCCACCTACGACGACGTCGTGAAGGGCGCGGAGGTGGCCTGGACCGTGCCGAAGGACATCAAGAAGGCGGATCCGCGTAAGGACCCGACGGGCTGGGAGCGGGGCGGTTTCCTGTTCACCAGCAGTGCGCTGCCCGGCGCCGCACTCCCTGCGACCAGCGGGGTGATCTACCTCAAGCTGGACCCGACGGTCCAGGACGGGCAGGAGCTCGTACGCAACGCCGCGGCGGAGATCAGCCCGCTCACGGAGCCCATGACGTTCACGGGAAGTCAGCGCTCGGAGCGCTTCGACTCCATCCGCACCGGGCTGTTCGTCGGCGCGGCCTGTGTCCTCGCGCTGATCGGGGCGAGCCTGCTGGTCTCCCAGCTGGAACAGCTGCGCGAGCGCAAGAAGCTGCTCTCGGCCCTGGTCGCCTTCGGCACCCGGCGCCGCACGCTGAGCCTGTCGGTCCTGTGGCAGACGGCGATCCCGGTCGCGCTTGGCCTGGTCCTCGCCTCGATGGTGGGCCTCACCCTGGGCGCGGTCCTGCTGAAGATGACGGCCACGACGGTGGCGGTGGACTGGCTGAGCGTCCTGGCCATGACGGGCATCGGAGCGGCGGTGGTCCTCGCGGTGACGGCCTTGAGCGTCCCCCCACTCCTACGCCTGATGCGCCCGGACGGCCTGCGCACGGAGTAGCCCCGGAAGGGGCGCGGCGAACGGCGCAGCTTTTCAGGGGCGCGGGGAACTGCGCGACCAGCCACGACGCACCCGCACCCGAAATCCCGCGCACGGGCCCCCGGGCCCCCGGGCCAAAGCCGTTGCCGGCACGGATGTCACAACACCCGTACCGGCAACGGCTTCAGCGCGTCCCGGAGCGCCCCCGCCAACTCCTCGTACTCGCCCCCGCGCGCCGCCCCACCCCGCATGGCGAGCGCGATCCGCCGAGTGGGAGCGGGCTCCGCGAAATACCCGGTGCGCAACTGGCTGCTCCGAGCCGTCTCGACCGTGACGGCCGTACGCGGCAGCAGCGTCACCCCCAGCCCACCCGCGACCAGTTGCACCAGGGTGGAGAGCCCCGCCGCCGTCGTGGTGACCGGCGCGTCCGCCCGCCCGGCCTCCCGGCAGATGTCGAGCGCCTGGTCCCGCAGACAGTGCCCCTCGTCCAGCAGCAGCAGATTCAGCTCGCGCAACGCCTCGCGCTCGATGCCCTCCCTGCCGCCCAGCCAGTGGTCCAGCGGTGTGACCAGTACGAAGTCCTCGTCGAACAGCGGCAGTTCGACGACCCCCGGCACCCCGAGGGGCACCGCGAGCAGCAGCAGATCGAGCCGGCCCGTGGTGAGCCCCGCCAGCAGGTTCGACGTCTGCTCCTCGTGGACCTGGAGGTCGAGCGCCGGATAGCGGTCGTGGACGAGCCGCAGCACGGTCGGCAGCAGATACGGCGCCACCGTCGGGATCACCCCGAGCCGCAGCACCCCCGTGAACGGCGCCCGCAGCGCCTCGGCCTCCTCCATCAGCGCGCCCACCTCGTCGAGCACCGCCCTGGCCCGTACGGCCAGCCGCTCGCCCGCCGGGGACAGGAGCACCTTGCGGGTCGTACGCTCCAGCAGCGTCACGCCGAGGGTCTCCTCCAGCGCCGAGACCGCGCCGGACAGCGCGGGCTGGCTCATCCCGAGGGCGGCTGCCGCGTCCCTGAAGTGCAGCTGCTCGGCCACCGCGGCGAAGGCGCGCAGCTGCGGGAGGCTGGGCTGCCTCTTCCTGACAGGGGGCACCAGCGGTCCTCTCGCTCGTCGGTCCACTCGCGCGTACCCGCGCACGCACCTACGTCGCTCACGTGCGCTGATAGCTGTTTTCGATCAACACGACGGAGTGTAGCTATTTCCCTAATCAATGCACCCTGTGCCACGATCATGGGCGTCCAACCCATGGGAAAGCCCATCAAATTGGTGTTTTCTTCGCTGCAAGGAGAGCCCGTGCTCACTGTCGGTGACAAGTTCCCCGAGTTCGATCTGACTGCCTGTGTCTCGCTGGAGAAGGGCGAGGAGTTCGAGCAGATCAACCACAAGACGTACGAAGGTCAGTGGAAGATCGTCTTCGCGTGGCCCAAGGACTTCACCTTCGTGTGCCCGACCGAGATCGCCGCCTTCGGGAAGCTCAACGACGAGTTCGCCGACCGTGACGCCCAGGTCCTCGGCTTCTCCGGTGACTCCGAGTTCGTGCACCACGCCTGGCGCAAGGACCACCCGGACCTGACCGACCTGCCGTTCCCGATGATGGCCGACTCGAAGCACGAGCTCATGCGTGACCTCGGCATCGAGGGCGAGGACGGCTTCGCCAAGCGCGCCGTCTTCATCGTCGACCAGAACAACGAGATCCAGTTCTCCATGGTGACCGCCGGCTCCGTCGGCCGTAACCCCAAGGAGGTCCTGCGGGTCCTGGACGCGCTGCAGACCGACGAGCTGTGCCCCTGCAACTGGACCAAGGGCGAGACCACGCTCGACCCCGTCAAGCTGCTGGCCGGTGAGTGACCCATGTCCCTCGACGCGCTGAAGTCCGCGATTCCGGACTACGCCAAGGACCTGCGGCTGAACCTCGGTTCCGTCATCGGCAACTCCGACCTTCCCCAGCAGCAGCTGTGGGGCACGGTGCTCGCCTGCGCCATCGCCTCGCGGTCGCCGCGGGTGCTGCGTGAGCTGGAGGAGGAGGCCAACGCGAAGCTCTCGCCCGAGGCGTACACGGCGGCGAAGTCCGCGGCGGCGGTCATGGCGATGAACAACGTCTTCTACCGCACGCGGCATCTGCTCTCCGATCCGGAGTACGGGACGCTGCGGGCCGGGCTGCGGATGAACGTCATCGGCAACCCGGGGGTGGAGAAGGTCGACTTCGAGCTGTGGTCGCTGGCCGTGTCCGCGATCAATGGGTGCGGGCAGTGTCTTGACTCGCACGAGCAGGTGCTCCGGCGGGCCGGTGTCGACCGGGAGACGATTCAGGAAGCGTTCAAGATCGCGGCGGTTGTGCAGGCGGTCGGGGTCACGCTGGACTCCGAGGCGGTCCTGGCGGAGTAGTTCCGCGGATATTTCTCGCCCCCGCCGCCCCTACCCGTTCCCGTCAACGACTCGGGGGCCAGCCCCCGAACCCCCGGTCCTCAAACGCCGGACGGGCTGAAACGTATTCCTG
>NZ_JBHWZP010000445.1:0-6337 GCF_042728395.1 Streptomyces sp. NPDC060205 | reverse complement strand
CTATGTTGTTTAGAGATGCTGACTCTTAATCAGCGGGTCCGGGGTTCGAGTCCCTGGCGGCGCACAGCGAAACAGCGGAAGGCCTCCGCGAGAGCGGGGGCCTTCCGCGTTGCCCGCTCCGGCCGCCCAGGCCCCGCCGCGCCTCACCGCGACAGCAGCTCCTCGCGTCCCCGTGCCCGGTACCGCTCCAGCAGCGCCTCGACGTCCGCCCCGTCCAGCAGCCGGTAGCCGGTGCGTCCCGCCTCCCCCACCGGCCGCCACCACACCGGATCCGCGCACCGGAATCCCTCGCGGCGCAGTCCGGCCCGGTGGATCTTGTTGGTGGCGGTGACCGGCATCCGGTCGAGGACCCGTACGAAACGGGGCGCCATCTTGGTGCCCAGATCCGGCTGGGCGTCCAGGAAGGCCTCGAAGGCGAGCGGGTCGAAGGTGCCGGCCACGGCGGCCATGACCTGGTCGCCGGCCACCGGGTCGGGGACGGCGTACACGGCCACCGCGTCCGCGCCCTCGTAGCGGGCGAGGATGTTCTCGATCACGGCGGCGGCCAGGTTCTCGCTGTCGACGCGCAGCCGGTCGTCGGTGCGGCCCGCGAAGTACAGGAATCCCTCGGCGTCCCGGTAGAAGAGGTCGCCGGTCCAGTACCAGCCGTCCCTGTTCCGGGCCGCGTCGGCCGCCGGGTTGCGCCAGTACCCCTCGAAGGGGCTGGGGCCGCGGTTCACCAGCTCGCCGATGGCCTCGTGCCCGTTGAGCAGCAGGCCGTCGGGGCCGAAGACCGCGGCGGGGCATTCGGCGCGGGTCAGCGGATCCAGCACCGCGAGGTCGTCGCCGGGTGCCGCCCGTCCGGTCGCGCCCTTCGGCGTGCCCGGCGACCACTGGATCGCCGCCCCGCCCTCCGACGACCCGTAGCCCTCCACCAGGCGCACCTCGAACCGCTCCTCGAAGGCCGCCGCGTCCACCGCCCCCGCCTCCGTCCCGAAGCCCGTGCGCAGCGGGTTGTCGCGGTCGTCGGCGCGGGCCGGGGTCTGCAGGATGTACTGGACGGCGCGTCCCACATACGTGAAGTACGTGGCCCCGTAGGCCCGTACGTCCGGCAGGAAGGCCGAGGCGGAGAAGCGGCGCCGCAGCGCCACGCCCGCGCCGGCCGCGAGGGCGGGTGCCCAGTCGGCGATCACGGCGTTGCCGTGGAACATCGGCATGCAGATGTAGTGCACGTCGTCCGCGCGCACCCCGAAGTGGCCGACCAGCGAGTGCCCGGCCGCCGCGAGCCGCCCCTGCGAGCAGATCGCCGCCTTGGGGGCACCGGTCGAGCCGGAGGTGAAGTAGAGGAGATAGCGGCTGCGCGGGGTCGCGGGCCCCGGCTCGGGGCGCGCGTCCGCGTAGGGCGCGAGCAGGTCCTCGTACGCCTGCGTGTCGGTCACCAGGATGCGTACGCCCGCCAGTTCTAGGCCGTCGAGGAGGGGGAGGTGGGTCCGCTCGGTGATCAGGACGCGGCATTCGGTGTGCAGGATGTCGCGGGCGAGTTCGGGGCCGCGGCGGGTGGGGTTGATGCCCGCGACGGCCGCGCCCGCGAGGGCCGCGGCGCCCAGCCAGAGCGGGAACTCGGGGGTGTTGTCGAGCAGCACGCCGAGGTGCGGTTCCGCCCGGGGCGACAGCAGTTCGGCGAACAGCGCGGCGCGCGCCGCCGCACCCGCGGCCACCTCGTGGTGCGTCAGGGTCCGGTCCTCGCACCACAGCCCTGGCCGGTGGTCGCCCCACCGCTCCTGTACGAGTTCGGCGACGGTACGCGCGCCCGTGCCCACGCTCCTGGCTCCCATGGGGGCGCACCATAATTGACGGAGCGTCAGATGACGAGGGGTGCGGGCGGTGCAGCTCCACGCACGCCGTCACTCCATGCCGACGTGCGTGGAACCTACCCGTGGGGGGTGGCCGTGCGGTCGTTCCGATCAGAGAGGGTCGCTCAGAAGGTGACGTCCGAGCAGGCGTAGAACGCGTTGCTCGTGTCGGCGATCGTCCACACCGCGAGGATCACGTGGTGTCCGCTCCTGCCCGACGGCAGGGTGCCGCTGTGCGAGAGCGTCGCCGGGGGCTGTCCGCTGTAGGGGACGGTGAGGAACGGTGTGGTGTCCAGCGCGGACCGCGTCAGCGGAGCGTTCTGGTTCCAGCCGCTCTTGGTGATGTAGTACTTGAAGTCGGTCGTCGAGTGCCGTGCCGTGAACTGCCAGCGGAAGGTGTAGCTCTGTCCGCCGCTGACCTTCGTCGTCGGCCAGGCACCGCCCGAGGGCGTCGTCGCCTTGTCGAGCGCGCCGAAGTTGCCGTGGTTCCCGGAACAGATCTGGCCGTCCGAGGGACCGCCCGCCGGGAAGCCCTTGGGGCCCTCGACGCTCTGGGGCTCCCACTGGATGTCACCGCAGTTGGCCACGCCGCCGTTCTGGCAGAGCTTCTGGCGGCTGACGGGGAGATCGGTGTAGCCGTGACCGGTGGCGCCACCGCTGGAGAGGACGATCGCTCCGGTGGTGGCGAGTCCGACGGCGGCGGCGTACCACTTCAGCCGCTTACGGGGTGGGGGTGTCTCTCGCATGCTGCCGCTCCTGGAGAACGTGGGGGAAGTTCCGTGAGCCGTGCGTGCGCATCGCGATGCGTAAAGCGATGATTCAGGTCTAGACCAAGTACCAGATTATTGCCAGGACTTGGCTGTGTCCATATCAAGTCCGCGTCAAAAGCCGGATGGGTCCATACCAATCGCGGAGGGGCGGACGGGGAGGCCGAGCGTCGTGAGGACCCGGTGGCACCTGTCCCGCGACTTCTCCACCAGCTGCCCGTTCGGGTCGTCGTTGGTGGCCACCCAGTCGCGCGCCTGGGCCTCGTCCCTCCCGCCCGCCAACTGCCGCTCCACCAGCCTCTTGTGCCGCACGCCCCCCGGCGCCTCCACGTACCAGCACTCCCCCATGAGCACATACGCGTCCCGCCATCCCGGCAGATCGCAGGCGAGATAGTTCCCCTCGGTCACGACGAGCCGGGCCGTCGGCGGCACCAGATGGCGTGCGGCGACGGGCTCGTGGAGCGTGCGGTCGTAGTCCGGTACGTAGATGTCGCGGGCCGTCTCGTCGAGGACCCGGCGCAGCAGATCGACGTATCCCCACACGTCGAAGCTCGGCTCGGAGCCCTTGCGGGCGGTCAGGCCGAGGCGCCGCAGCTGGGCGTTGGAGAGATGGAAGCCGTCGAGCGGCAGGTAGGCGGCGCCCTCACCCAGGTGCGCGACCAGGGCGCGGGCGAGCGTGGACTTGCCGGCACCGGGCGGCCCCGCCAGGCCCAGCACGGCACGCGGCGTGCCCTCGGTCAGACTCCAGGCGTCCGCGGCGAGGTCGTCGAGCGTGCGGGGGCCGGCCGGGGTGCGGGGGCCGGTGAGGTCGTGGGGGCCGGCGGCGGAGCCTTCGGGGTCGGCGGCGGGGAGGGGGGTGCGGGGGTCATCGATCTCCATGCCCCGTATAGAACGCCACCGTCAGGTCCTTCACCAGGGCCTTGCGCTCGTAGTCGTCCAGCTCGACGAGACCGCGCAGGGTCAGCCGGGTCACCGTGTCCTCGACGGAGTCGACGACCGAGGTGAGGACCGTGTCGCGGTGCTGGGCGTCCAGGGCCGCGATCCGGCGGCGCTGCATCACGGCGGCGATCTCGGGCGCGTACTCCACCCCGAGCGGCTGCGCCGAGTACACCTGGAGGCCGACCGCCGCCGCCTCCGCCGCCACCAGCCGGGTCAGCGAGTCGCTGACGGCCTCCGTGTTGCGCAGCGTCGCGGAGTCCGCCGCGCCCGGGGCGTGCGGCCCGTGGGCCGCGTTCGGCGAGAGGTCGGCCGGCAGCTGCGCGAGCACCCGGGCGAGCGCCGCCTCCACGCACTCGCGCAGATACAGCTGATGGTCCTCGACGCCGAGCGCGGCACGGGCGGTGTCCCGCACCCGCCAGACGACGAGCACGACGACCCGCAGCGCGACCCCGTTCGCGTCGACCGCCGCGATCGCCTCGCTGCGCCAGTGCCGCAGCCGTACGTCGATGCGGCGGCGCAGCACCAGCGGGTTGACCCACATGAGTCCGGTGCGCCGGACCGTGCCCCGGTAGCGGCCGAAGAGGCCGAGCACCCAGGCGCGTCCGGTACGGCCGCGGGCCAGCCCGCCGAACCCGAACAGCGCGAGCGCCCCGCATCCCGCGAGCGCCGCCCACTGCGGTCCGCCGAGCCCGGCGCCGGTGTGCGCCGGCAGTCCCAGCGCGTCCACGGCGAGCGGTGGCAGGGCGCCCGCCCACCACGACGCCAGGACGCACCCGGTCGTACCTGCCACGCCCGCCAGCACTCCGGCCAGGCCCGGCAGCACCCGTGCGGGCCGCTCGACGAGATCGGGGTCGACCTCGGGCGTGGGCCTCGGCCGCAGCGGGGCGGGAGCGCGCCGCGCGATCCGCGGCTGTTCGCCCGTACCCCGCCGACGGCTCACCACCGCGGGCGCCAGTGCCACGGACACCGGTTCGGGCTCGTCGCGGAAGAGCAGATGAACGGGGATCTCGGTGGTCGCCTCGTTGTGGATGATCCGCGCCCCGCGCCCACCCGCCTCCCGGCCCCCGGTGTCGCGTCCGCCGATGTCGCGTCCCCCGGTGTCGCGTCCCCCGGTGTCCCGGCCGCCCGCCTCGGGCGGCCCCTCGGACTCCGGCGAGTGTGAAGTGGTCGTCGTACTCATCTGTGCCTCCGTGCCTCCGCGCCAGGAAGAACCGCCGTGCCGGTGGAACAAGCCCCAGGTCCTGTCGCCCTAGAAGGTTTCGGCGAAGAGCCGCCGCCAGGTCTCCGGGCCCGGGTAGCCGTCCGCCGCCCCGCCGCGCCAACCCTGCGCGCGCTGGAACGCCTCGACGTTGCGCCGGTCGCCCTCGCCCCAGCGCGGTCCCGGGCCCTGCGTGTAGTGCTTGCCGAACCCCTTCTTCACCAGTTGCCTCCCCAGCCGGGTGACGTGGTCGTTGTCGGCGCCGGGCCGGAACATCGCCCGTCCGGGATAGCCGGGGACTCCGTGCGAGGCGACACCGCCGGCCGGGGGTTTCGCGGGCGTGCCGGGGCTGCCCGCACTCGCGGCCCGGACGTCCCGGCCCTTGCCGTTCACCAGGTACGACCAGGTCGTCGGCCCCGGCAGCCCGTCGGCGTCGGCCCCGGTCCAGCCCTGCGCCAGCTGGAACGCCCGGGTCGCCCGCCGGTCCGCGTCCGTCCAGCGCGGCCCGGGCCCCGAGGTGTAGAAACTCCCCGCGCCCCGCGCGACGAGCATCCGCCCCAGCCGGGTGACGTACGCGTTGTTCGCGCCGGGCCCGAAGGCGGCGGCGCCGGGATACCCGGCCGTGGCCGGCGAGGTGACGGGCGTGCCGGTGCCGGTGCCCGTGCCGCCGTTGCCCGGCTCCGCCTTGAGGCCCTTGTAGCGATAGCCGAGATAGCGGTCCGAATTGCTCCAGTAGGCGTAAGGAGTGGTCTGCCTGCGGGCGTGCGGACGCGTCAGCTCGTACGCGACGTAATGGCTCTGCCTGTAATCCGTCCAGCCGCCGAAAATCACGACGTGGGACCCTTTCTCGGGGTCGGACGGATTGTGGAAGAGCAGGATGTCCCCCGGCTGGAGATCACCCTGGGCGACTCGGACGCCGTACTTGTCGAGGCTGCCCGTCCATTCGTTCCCGCCGAGGTTCCAGGCCATCGAGACGAAGCCGGAACAGTCCTGGCGGTAGCCGTCGGACCAGTACGCGCCCATGTTGTAGGGCACCTGCGCGGCGACCCACTCCCTGGCCCGGTTGATGATCTCGGCCCGGGTCGTCTGGGGCGCCTTGATCCTGGCCGGCACGCCGCCGGGGCCGTGCAGCGGGGCCGCGCCGCCCTGCGGGGTGCCGGGGTCGTCCGCAGCGGGGGCGCCGGGCCGCTGCGGGGCGTGTGCGGCGGCGACGGCGGGGGTGGCGCCGGCCGCGCCGAGCACCGTGCCGGTGGTGACGGCGGCGAGGGCCAGCGCCATGGGGGAGAAGGCGGCCGGGTGGCCGCCGTGACCGCCGGTCCTGGAATGCGGCAGTACGCGCCGCCAGTGGGTACATCCGGGGCAGTCGCAGTCGCTCTCGGGATCGATTTCCTCGAATGCCGGAGCGGTCATGCTTTTCCCGTCGTCGTCCTGTCTGAGAATTTCGCGCTTCTGCACGTGCGTCAGTTTCGCAACGTGTTGCCCGGACCGCATGTTGACGGTCCGAATGATGTATTCGTCGTCGGCTGCGGCTCCGGTGGGGGCGGGCCGCGCAGTTCCCCGCGCCCCTGGGTGGGCAGGGGCGCAGCCCCGCTTTTCAGGGG
>NZ_JBHWZP010000444.1:0-6376 GCF_042728395.1 Streptomyces sp. NPDC060205 | reverse complement strand
GGACCACCTGGGCCAGCTCCCGGTGGCAGATGTCGCTGTGGGCGCCCGCCGGGGCGCCGCCGCGCCGCACCACCGCGGACGCGTCGATGTTCACGCATCCCGAAGCGGGCAGTTTCGCCCGCAGCGCGTCGGCGAGCGTGAACGCCTTCGTGCCGGACACCGCCTGCACCCCGTCGTGGCCCAACGCCCCCCACCTGGCGCCGAGAAGCCGCGGGAGAGAGGGCAGGGAGAGGTCGGCCGCCGCCCGGTCGTCGCCCGCCGTCCGGGAGGCCAGCGGATAGATCGTGCCGAGCGCCGAGTCGAACCGGGAGAAGCAGCAGACCAGCGGCCCGTCGATACGGTCCTGCTGGCCGTGCAGCACACCGCTGACCCGTACGTCGTGCGGGAGCCGCCCCGAGAACGCGTAGTGCGAGAAGGCCGCCTGGAGCAGCGTCACCGACTTCACGGTCCGCACCCCCTTGGGCAGCCCGCGCAGCGCGAACGACACCAGGCGCCCGCCGAAGCTGTGCCCCACGAGATGCACCCGCACCCCGGGCGCCGTCTGGGCGAGCCGTCCGACCAGCCGCCCGAGCCCGCGCTCGCCGACCGAGCCCGCGCGTCGCTTCATCGCGAAGTACGTGGCCTGGCGCAGCAGTTCGTGTGCCCCGTCCCAGGCGCGCGCGAGCCGGGGCGCGGCCTGCGCCCGCTCGCTGCCGGGCCCGGCGCCGCCCTCGTCGTCCGCCAGGGCCCGCGCGAACTCACGGCAGGTCCGCGCGGTGTCAGCGAGGAACATCCGCGGATCGTCCGGAGCCCCAGGAGGGGATCCGGGCGGGGACGCGGGCGAGGGCCCGGGCGGGGCCCCCGAATCCGTCAGCGTGTCCGCGGCGAACGCGGCGCCCGGCGCCTCCGGGCGCAGCTCGACGAGCAGGCGCACCAGCCGCCCGTACTCCTCCAATGCGGCCTCGCCCTCCGGCTGCTGGTCGAGCATCCGGGCGATCTGGTCGATCAGGGTGGCCCGGCCGGGAAAGGCCGTCAGCAGGGCGCCGCGGGTGCCCTTGTCGAGCGCCGGGCCCGCGGGCACCGCGGTGAGGCTCCGCGCGAAGTCGGGGACCGTCTCGTCCGTGAAGCGCATCGACGGCCACAGCACGCCCACGTACCCGAGGCGGGCGTTGGGCGCGAGGGCGGGGAGCGGTTCGAAGAAGCGGCTGTAGAGCCGGGTCGCCATCGCACGGTCGTTGTTCCAGCCGTGCGCGAACACGATCAGGTCCTTGACACCCCGGTCCACCACTTCCCGGAGCAGCCGGTCGCGCTGCCGCGCGTCCACATCGCCGTCCGCGTCGAACGTCAGCTCCCAGTAGGGAGTCACGCCCACTTCAGGATCCGCCATGACAAGCCCCCTTCGGCCTCCGCAACCCGTGCGATGTGCACGTAATCGTCCCGCCGACCGGGAGAGTTGGCCAGGGGCCACGTCCAGTCTGACCAGCCCGAACTCATGTCTCGGCGGATGATCCAGAACGGATGGTCCAGGATAGGGGATCCGGTGCGGGTGGGGTGCCACGGCCGAACGGGGACGGGCGCCGGGCGCCGGGCGCTCCAGGGGTACGGCCTCAGCGGTACGGGCCCAGCGGTACGGCCTCAGCGGTACAGGAGGTACTCCTTGCGTACGCTCCGGAACGCGGCCAGTTCGTCCTGCCAGCCCGCCACGACCTCGTCGGCCGTCGCGCCCGCGTCGATCATCGTGCGCACCAGCGCGGAGCCCGTCAGCTTGTCGATCCAGTTGTCCGGCCGCCAGGCGAACCCGCTCCACACCTGCCTGGCGGTCACCAGCAGCGCGATCCCGGTGCGTACCGGGTCGTACGCGGCGCGGTCATGGACGTGCAGCTGCACCCCGCCGACCGTCCTGCCCTGGAACTTCGAGAACGTGGGAGCGAAGTAGGCCTCCCTGAAGTGCACACCCGGCAGCCCGAGTTGTTCCGCCTCGGCCGCCCACCGCCGGTCGATGCCCTCCGCGCCGAGCAGCTCGAACGGGCGGGTCGTACCGCGCCCCTCCGACAGGTTCGTCCCCTCGAAGAGACAGGTGCCCGAGTACACGAGAGCGGTGTCGGGCGTCGGCATGTTCGGGCTCGGCGGCACCCAGGGCAGCCCCGAGGCGTCGTAGAAGTCAGACCGCCGCCAGCCCGACATCAGGACGGTCTCCAGGGGCACCGGCTCCGCAAGGAACTCCGTGTTGAACAGCCGGGCCAGCTCCGCGACGGTCATCCCGTGCGCCTGAGAGATCGGCTCCCGGCCGACGAACGTCGCGAACTCCTTGTGCAGCACGGGCCCGTAGGCGCCACGGCCCGTCACCGGGTTGGGCCGGTCCAGCACCACGAACCGCTTGCCCGCGATCCTGGCCGCGTCCATGCAGTCGTACAGCGTCCAGATGTACGTGTAGAAGCGCGCGCCCGCGTCCTGGATGTCGAAGACGACCGTGTCCACCCCGGAGGCCGTGAAGACGTCGGCCAGCGGCTGCCCGCTCTTGAGGTACGTGTCGTAGACCGGGAGGCCGGTCGCCGGGTCGTCGTAGCGGCCCTCGGAGCCGCCGGCCTGCGCGGTGCCGCGGAAGCCGTGCTCCGGGCCGAAGACGGCGACGAGGTTGACGCGGTCGTCGGCGTGCATCACGTCCACGATGTGACGGGCGTCCTTGGTGACGCCCGTCGGGTTGGTGACGATGCCTGTGCGGTCGCCTTCCAGGACGGAGTAGCCGTCTGCGGCGAGGCGGTCGAAGCCGGTGCGGAAACGGCGGGCGGCCGTTTTTCCGGCGGGGGCCGCGCCGGTCGCGGCCGTGGCCGGCGTTCCCGTGGAGATCGCTGCCGCGGTCGTGGTGGCGGCGAGGAGACTTCGTCTGGACAGGCGGTGCATGGGGCCTCCGTGGGGGGCGGAAGGGGTGCACTGGCATGTGCACGGTATGGCTTCCGCCGGTTGTTCGTAAGCTGCGGCGCCGTTGTGGCCGGTCGCGCAGTTCCCCGCGCCCCTTGGGGGCTGCGCCCCCTGAAAGACAAAAGACTGCGCAGTTCCCCGCGGCCCTTCTGGGGCTGTGCCCCCTCAAGGCAAAAGACTGCGCTGTTCCCCGCGCCCCTTACGGGGCCCTTCCTGCGGGCATACCGACCGGTTAGTCTGGTGGCAGCGGAGCATTGATGTCGTCGTGTCGAAGGAGACCGATGGTGGAAGCCATGCAGGATGCCGGAGTCGTCGTCACCGGGGCCGGCGGGGGGATCGGGGCCGCGCTCGCCCGGCGGTTCGCCGCCGCGGGGGCCCGGGTCGTGGTCAACGACCTGGACGCGGTGAAGGCCGCGGCCGTCGCCGAGGAGATCGGCGGGATCGCGGTCCCCGGCGACGCCTCCACGATCGTGGCCGACGCCCGGGACGCCCTCGGCGGCACCGTCGACGTCTACTGCGCCAACGCCGGACTGCCCTCGGGCGGCACGGAGGCGGCCCCCGCGCGGGTCTGGGAGCTCGCCTGGGACGTGAACGTGATGGCGCACGTCCGTGCGGCCGAGGAGCTGCTCCCGGCCTGGCTGGAGCGCGGCAGCGGCCGTTTCGTCTCCACCGTCTCGGCGGCCGGACTGCTCACCATGATCGGCGCGGCCCCGTACAGCGTCACCAAGCACGGCGCGTACGCCTTCGCCGAGTGGCTGTCCCTCACGTACCGCCACCGCGGTCTGAAGGTGCACGCGATCTGTCCGCAGGGCGTGCGCACCGACATGCTCGCGGGCACCGGCAGCGCCGGGGACCTCGTCCTGCTGCCCACCGCCATCGAGCCCGAGGCCGTCGCGGACGCCCTCTTCGCGGGGATCGAGGAGGACCGCTTCCTGATCCTTCCGCACCCCGAGGTCGCCGAGTACTACCGGGCGCGCGCCGCCGATCCCGAGCGCTGGCTGACGAACATGAACCACATCCAGCAGAAGTGGGAGGCCGACGGCCGATGAGCACGACCTCCCTGTACGCGGCCCAGCCCTGGGTCGCCCTCCTGAACGAGGCGCAGCGCGCACCCGTCAGCCCCGACGACTCGCCCGTGCACGCCCTGCGCAGGGCCGTCGCCGAGACGCCCGAGCGCACCTTCCTCACCTACTTCGACGGGCGGCTCAGCTACCGCGAGGTCGACGAGCTGAGCGACTCGGTCGCCGGACACCTCGCCGAACGCGGTCTGGAGCGCGGCGACCGGGTGGCCGTCCTGCTGCAGAACAGCCCGCTCTTCGTGCTCGCCGTCCTCGGCGCCTGGAAGGCCGGCGCGACGGTCCTGCCCGTCAACCCCATGTACAAGTCCGGCGAGGTGACCCACGTCCTGCGGGACGGCGAGGTCGCGGCGCTGATCTGCGCCGACCGGGCCTGGGAGTCGTATCTGCGCGACACGGCCGCCGACTCGCCCGTACGCATCGTGCTGACCGGCTGCGAACTGGACTTCCAGACGCGGGACGACGCGCGCGTGCTGACCTTCGAGCGGCTGCCGCAGGCGGCGGACGCCGACGACCTGACGACCGTCGCGAAGGCCGGCCACAAGGCACCGTCCGACCGCGACCCGGGCCCGGCGGACATCGCGCTCATCAGCTACACCTCGGGGACGAGCGGTGCTCCCAAGGGGGCCACCAACACGCACGGCAACGTCATGTACAACGCCGAGCGCCAGCGCACGGGCCTGGCCCTGCCCGAGGCGCCCGTGTACTTCGCGATGGCTCCGCTGTTCCACATCACCGGGATGGTCTGCCAGTTCCTCGCGTGCCTCAACAGCGGGGGCACGCTCGTCCTCGCGTACCGCTTCGAGTCGGGTGTCGTCCTCGACGCGTTCGCCGAGCACCGGCCGCACTACACGGTCGGCCCGTCGACGGCCTTCATGGCGCTGGCCGCGCACCCGTCCGTGACGCCGGACCACTTCTCCTCCTTCGTGAACATCTCGTCCGGCGGCGCCCCGCTGCCGCCCGCGCTCGTCGAGAAGTTCCGGGCGGGCCTCGGCCCGTACATCCGCAACGGCTACGGACTCACCGAGTGCACCGCGCCCTGCGCCTCCGTGCCGCCCCACCTGGAGGCGCCCGTCGACCCCGCCTCCGGGACGCTCGCCGTCGGCCTGCCGGGTCCGGACACGGTCGTACGCATCGTCGACGACCACGGCCAGGAGGTGCCGTTCGGGGAACAGGGCGAGATCCTCGTACGCGGCCCGCAGGTCGTGCCGGGCTACTGGCGGCGCCCCGAGGCCACCGCGGAGACCTTCCCCGACGGGGAACTGCGCACCGGCGACATCGGTTTCGTCGACACGGACGGCTGGCTGTACGTGGTCGACCGCAAGAAGGACATGATCAACGCGTCCGGCTTCAAGGTGTGGCCGCGCGAGGTCGAGGACGTCCTCTACACCCATCCGGCCGTGCGCGAGGCGGCTGTCGTCGGGGTGCCCGACGGGTATCGCGGGGAGACCGTCAAGGCGTACATCAGCCTGCGGCCGGGGGCGGCGGAGGACCCGGCCGTACTCGCCGCGTACTGCAAGGAGAGACTGGCCGCCTACAAGTATCCGCGGCAGGTGGAGATCCTGCCCGACCTGCCGAAGACGGCCAGTGGGAAGATCCTCCGGAGGGAACTGCGCTCCCGTCCGCACGACGGCGCGTAGACAAACGCGGACGTACAGGGCGGGGCGCAACCGGAACGCCTTGAACGGCCTCTACAACGTGAACAACACAAAGAACACTGGAAGGCAGGTGGCGGCAGTGCCCAGGACGACGGACGGGGACGGCACGCCCGTTCCCAGGCGGCTGCTGGCCGCCGCCACCCGGCTCTTCGCCGAGCGCGGCTACGACCGCACGTCGGTCCAGGAGATCGTCGAGGCGGCCGGTGTCACCAAGGGTGCGCTGTACCACTACTTCGGCTCCAAGGACGACCTGCTCCACGAGGTGTACGCGCGCGTGCTGCGGGTGCAGCAGGAGCGGCTCGACTCCTTCGCGGACGCCGACGCGCCCGTGGAGGAGCGGCTGCGGGGCGCCGCCGCCGACGTCGTCGTCACCACGATCGACAACCTCGACGACGCGTCGATCTTCTTCCGCTCGATGCACCACCTGAGCCCGGAGAAGAACAAGCAGGTACGGGCCGAGCGGCGGCGGTACCACGAGCGGTTCCGCGCGCTGATCGAGGAGGGCCAGGAGGCGGGGGTCTTCTCGAAGAAGACCCCGGCGGACCTGGTGGTCGACTACCACTTCGGCTCGGTCCACCACCTGTCCACGTGGTACCGCCCCGACGGTCCGCTCACCCAGCAGGAGGTGGCGGACCACCTGGCGGACCTCCTCCTGCGGGCACTCCGCCCGTAGGAGGCTGCCCGCGGGCGGGTCGGGGCGGACGCCAAAGACTGCGCAGTTCCCCGCGCCCCTAGGTCCCTAGG
>NZ_JBHWZP010000443.1:0-6411 GCF_042728395.1 Streptomyces sp. NPDC060205 | reverse complement strand
CCCGCGGTCGGGCCGGTCGGCCCGCTGGAACCGGTCGGCCCGGTCGGCCCGGGTGAGCGGTCCGGTCGGCCGCGCAGGGCTACTTGATGCCGGCCTGGGTGCACAGGGCGGCGTACTTGCCCTTGCACAGCTCCTCCTTGGTGACGAAGCCGTCGTCCACGACGTCCTGGATGTTCTCCTTGTAGATGGCCACCGGCGTCTCCAGCACGGACGGGACCTTGCGTTTGCCCTCGGGGTCCTCGACGGTCGCGTTGGTGTCGCCCTTCTCGCCCTTGGCGAGGGAGATGGCGAGCCTGGCCGTGGCGTCGGCCTCCTTCTTGACCGCCTTGTACACGGTCATGCACTGGTCGCCCGTAAGGATGTTCTGCAGGCCCTGCACGCCGGCGTCCTGGCCGGTGACCGGCACATGACCGTTGCGGTTCTGCTTGCGCAGAACGGCGATGGCGGCGTTGCCGAGAGTGTCGTTGGCGGCGAGCACGCCGCCGATCTTGGGCTGGCTGGTGAGCATCTGCTCGAAGATGGTGTTGGCCTGGGCGCTGTCCCAGTCCGGGACGGACTGGTCCGGGCCCTTCACGTACTCGCCCGACTTGTACTTCGGATCGAGGACGCCGTTGTAGCCCTCGGCGAAGAGAGTGGCGTTGTTGTCGGTCGGTGAGCCGTTGAGGGTGGCGATGATGGGCTTCTTGGCCTTCATGTCCGTCAGGCACTTGCTGAGGCCCTCGCCCTGCAGCTTGCCGACCGCGACGTTGTCGAAGCTCACGTAGTACTGGGCGGAGCCGCCGAGGGTGAGCCGGTCGTAGTCGATCGTGGCGACGCCCTGCGCCTTGGCCTTGTCCAGGACCGCCTTGCCCGTGCCGCTGTCCAGATTCACGATCACCAGGACGTTCACACCGCTGGTGATCATCTGGTCCGCGATGGTCTGGAACTCCTGCTTGTCGTTCTGCGCGTTCTGGATGTCGTACTCGACGCCCGCCGCCTTGAACGCCTCGGAGAGGTACTTGCGGTCCGCTGTCTCCCAGCGGGGCGAGGACTTGCTGTCCGGGAGGATCACACCGATCTTCGGCTTGGAGCCGGAGCCGGAACCGGAGTCACCGTCGTCCGACGAGGAGTCGCTGCAGGCAGTGAGCGAACTGGCCAGCGCCACCGAGGCGGCGGCGAGAAGGAGGAATCCCTTGCGCATGGGAAGGGTCCTTTCTGGTGTCACGACCGGACGACCGCACGACCGGACGTACGAGGGCGATGAGGAGGAAGCCGAGAAGCGCGCTCTCGGGGGAATTGCCGGGTGTCGGGTGATCCGCCCGGACTGAATGTTGTGAGCGGGAACTTACGACGCTCCGGACGCCGTGCCCAGAGCGTGGGCGGCGCTATTTGTCATCCGCCATAACAATTAGGTGACGCTGCCACAACACGGCGACCTGACGGCGTCGTTGGGGGCGTCGGGGTTGACGTGGCGGGGCGCGTGGTACGTCGCGTCGCTGGGGTGGTCCGAGAGGGCGGCCCACCGGTGACCGTCTCTTGTGTGACGTGCGGTCAGGGCAGCGGCATCGCGTGAGTTCGTGGGGACGTCGGCTCCTGGCCGGTCCTTCGGGCTGGTCCTGCGGGCCGGACGTACGGGCCGGTTGGACGGGCAAGTTGTACGGGCCGGTCCCGAGGGCCGGCCCGTGTGGGGTTGCCGACCGTGGGCCTAGTCTCCGGAGAAGCCGAAGATTCCCAGGTGAGTAGGCCGGTCCTCGGTGTGGAGGACGATGTAGTAGCCGGTCCACCTCATCCGGCACTCACCGAACAGGCTCCGCTCATGCTCCTCATGACTCGCAGCCTCCTTCGCGGCGGCGGCAAGCTCTTCGTACCGCGCCACCGTCGGGCGGTCGGTGCCGAAGTGATGCGCGACGCGGCTGAGTGCAAGAGGGCGCAAAGTGCCGTAGTCAGCGATTCCGGACGGCGTCGGCGGAGCGTCCGTGGCAACCACCTGGTCGATGTCCAGGATCGTATGGGTGCCCTCTTCACCCATGAACTCCTCATCCGCGTACAGCTCCTGCAGACTCCGATAGCGGGAACCGTCGCCGTACTCCTCCTGGAACACCCTGGCCTGCAAACTGCCCAAGGCCGCCTCGACGTCGCCGTCGTACCCGGTGACGTAGTCCCATCCGCTGGCACCCATCGCGCCGCCCCTCTGTAGATACGGCCGAACGGTAACCGCGGGGACTGACAACGCCAGGCCATGCCCCGGGCGCCCCAGGCTCCCGCTACGTGTAGCCGCCCCGCCGCGGCATGTAGTGCTCGTCCCGCAGCTGGTCCTCCGTCGTGACGCGCAGCTGCTTGCCCGCGTGCAGGAGCTTCGACGACTCCACGCCGGAGACGGTCGCGGTCTCCTCGTCGTCGAAGGCGGCCACGTTGATGCCGTGCTTGTTGTGCTGGGCGTGGATCAGCTCGTGGCCGTAGAGCAGGAAGAAGGGGGAGACGGCCTCGCCCGGCTTGGCGCCCTCGCTGTCCTTGAAGTCGTGCGGCGCGCTCACCGTGGTGCTGGAACCGGCGCTCGGCTGGTCCACCGAAACGGCACGCGCGTCGGGCATCGAGTTCGAGTCCGCCTGCGCCGCGAGGTCCGTCCTCCCTATCGCGTCGACGACCTCGGGGTGGTACGGAACGACACTGACCATCGGCGAGTGCGCGTTCGACGGCGAGGTCAGATCACTCACCAGGGCGCGGCCACGCTGCCGGGAGAGCAGCCGGGCGTGCGCGGACAGCATCTGGGTGCCGTATCCGGGCAGCGCGGCGGGATCCGGATCGTCGCCGACCGGGCGGGGCTTCTCCGACGTCGCGATGCCCTGCCCGCCGAGGACCCTCGACCAGGTCTGGGACAACTCGGCCTGGGCCTCGGTGTCGTCGGCGTCGATGTCCATCCCGACGGGCCGCGTGCCGTTGCTGTTCCGCAGAATCTCGACGTAGGAGAAGTGCCGCTTCTGGACCGCGTCGAGGAGTTCCTTGAGGCCGGTGTTCTTCGCGTTGTCCTCTTTGCCCCCGGGATCGTCGCGGAACTGTCGGTAGACCATGTGCTCGGCGCCGTCGAGCGTCTGGCCGATCTTGTCGAGGTGCGCCTGCCGGGCCGGAACCGACTTGAAGCGCCAGGCCAGGCCCTTGGCCTCGCCGATGAGTTTGTCGGCCGCGGCGAGCATCTCCGTCACGAAGTCGTGGATGTGCTGCACCTCCGGGGCCGGCTCGGTCGTCGTGACCATGCGCTGCACCGGTATGAGCGTCCGGGCGACGGCGTCGTTGCCCGCCATCCGCTGCAGGGCCAACACCCCCTGGGGACTGCGGTCCCGCGGCGACACGTGGTTCGCCCTCGGTGTCGGACGCCGCCCCGGGCCGGCCTCCGCGGCCCGCTCGGACTCCTTGTGCGCACGCATGTTGCTCCCATGACGCTGACTGATCTTCGAGCTGAATTTTGTAGGTCATCACGGGGTGGCCGGCCGCCGGAAGGACCACAGGGGCACACTCCGGGGCAACGGGCCTCGACCGGACGCACGCCATCCGGACGGCCTGCCGGCGCAGGCACCCACCGGCGGTTCCGCGCCCCGGCGCCGGTTCGGCACGACGGGCCGGTGCCGCCCGGTGATCGTCTCGAATGCCGGAGGCGCGTTGACGCCTCCGGGCCCCCGTGCTTGCATCGTCACATGCCGCGCCAGTCGCTGACCTGCCGCCGCTGCGTCGATCTCGTACGGGTCGCAGCCGCGCTCTGTTGCGCCGCCACTCGCTGATCGCCGCTCACCGCGTGCACTGAGGCGTTCGCTTCGGGCACCGACCGGGCCGTCGACGCTCGTCGTTTCAAAGGATGTTCGCCAGAGACGTTCGCTGCGGGAACGCCTGCCGCGGAAACGCTTCCCGTCGCAACTCCCCCTGCTGCCAAGCGCGTTGCGAGGCCCTGCCGCCCCTCCCCGGGTCGGCGGCCCTCCGCGCACCCGCCCCCTCCCCTGCCTGTACGAGGAGACGCCCATGCCCCTGTCCGCGCCGACCCGCGGTCCGGCGACCGTCGAACTCCGCGGCGTCTCCCGGACCTTCGGACACGGGGCAGCCGCTCATCACGTCATCACGGGGATCGACCTCACCCTGGCGGCCGGTGAGATCGTCGCCGTCCTCGGCCCCTCCGGCTCGGGCAAGTCCACCCTGCTGCGGCTCGTCGCGGGCTTGGACACGCCTACCTCCGGAACCGTGCTCGTGGACGGTGACCCCGTCCGGGACCTGGACCGGGGCGCGGCCGTCGTGTTCCAGGACGCACGTCTCATGGCCTGGCGGACCCTTGCCTCCAACGTGGCCTTCGGACTCCCCGCGGGCACCCCGCGCGCCGAGCGACGGGCCGAAGTGGCACGCTGGCTGGAGGTGGTGGGACTCGGCGGCTTCGCACGGCACCGGCCGAGTCAGGTCTCCGGTGGCATGGCACAGCGCGCCGCACTGGCCCGCGCCCTGGTCCGCAGGCCGGGTGCACTGCTGCTCGACGAACCGTTCGCCGCTCTGGACGCGCTGACCCGACTGCGGATGCAGGACCTCCTCGTCGAGGTGCACGGCGCCGCGCCCACCACCGTCCTGCTCGTCACCCACGACGCCGACGAGGCTCTTCAACTCGCCGACCGTATCGTCCTGTTGAGCGCCGGGCCCGCCGCGTCCGTCACCGCCGTCATCGACGTTCCCCCGCCCCGCCCGCGCGAGCGCGGCGACCTGCGGCTGGCCCCGCTGCGCGCCGACCTCCTGCACCGCCTCGGCGTCGGCCACTCCCCCGACAGCCACGCCCCCGTGCCCCACACGTCCCCCGCCGTCCCCCACAAGGAGCCCCTCGGATGAACCGTCGCACCTTCGCCGCCGTCCTCACCTCCGGTCTGTTGCTGCTGACCACGGCCGCGTGCGCCGAGGGCGAGGACTCCTCGGGCCGGGCCGGTACGGGCGCAGCGGCCAAGAACAAGGGCGCCACCGAACTCCGCCTGGACTGGGCGTACTACAACCCGCAGAGCCTCGCCCTCAAGGACAAGGGCTGGCTGGAGGACGCCCTCAAGGACCAGGGATTCGACGACGTCGAGGTGACCTGGACGCAGTCCCTGGGCAGCAACAAGGCCAATGAGAACCTGCGCGCCGACGCCATCGACTTCGGCTCCACCGCCGGCACGCCCGCGCTGCTGGCACGCGCCAACGGAACACCTCTCAAGACCGTCGACGTCTACAGCCGGCCCGAGTGGTCCTCCCTGGTCGTCGCCAAGGGCTCGGAACTGAACTCGGTCGAGGACCTCAAGGGGCGGAAGGTCGCGGTCACCAAGGGCACCGACCCCTACTTCTTCCTCCTGCAGAGCCTCAAGGCCCACGGGCTGACGGCCAAGGACGTCACCGTCGTCAACCTCCAGCACGGTGACGGCAGGACAGCCCTGGAGAGGGGCGACGTCGACGCCTGGGCGGGCCTCGACCCGCACCTCTCGCAGAGTCAGATCGACAGCGGTTCACGGCTCATCTACCGCAACCTCGACTTCAACTCCTACGGATTCCTCAACGTCTCGGAGAAGTTCCTCGACGCCCACCCCGAACTCGTGCAGATCGTCGTCGACAGTTACGAGAAGGCCCGCGGCTGGATCGAGAAGAACCCGGACGCCGCGGAGAAGATCCTCGCCGACACCGCGAAGATCGAACCGGCCGTCGCCGCACAGCAGTTGACCGAACGCACGCATCTGGACATCTCGCCGGTACCCGGGGCCGCACAGACCAAGGTGCTGGAACGGATCGCTCCCCTGCTGGTCTCGGAGAACCTGGTCGCCGACGCGAAGCATGTCGATGAGGCCCTGGACACCCTCTACGCACCGGAGTTCGCCCGCAAAGCCGCGGCCTCGTGAGCCGCACCGCGGACGACACCGTGAGCAGCAGTCTCGTGAGCGGCGTCGCCACCGCCGTCCGGTCCCGCGGGGGCCGGACGGCACTGCGCACCGCCGCCGGTCTGCTGCTGCCCGCCGTACTGCTGCTCGGCTGGCAGCAGGCCGCGACCTCCGGGGCGTACACGCGCAGCCAGCTCCCGCCGCCCGAGGCCGTCCTGAACGCCGCACGGACCCTGTTCGACCGGGGCGAGCTGCAGCACCACATCGCCATCAGTGTGCAGCGGGTGGCCGTCGGCTTCGCCGCCGGCGCCTCGCTCGGTCTGCTCCTGGGCAGTCTGGTCGGCCTGTCCCGGGCCGCTCGGGCCGTCCTCGCTCCGACCGTCCAGGCGATACGTGCCGTGCCCTCGCTGGCCTGGGTCCCGCTGCTCCTGCTCTGGCTCGGTATCGGAGAGACCCCGAAGATCACCCTCGTCGCCATCGGGGCCTTCTTCCCCGTGTACACGACGGTCTCGTCGGGCCTCGATCACGTCGACCCGCGCCTGAGGGAACTGGGCCGCGCCTACGGCCGGCG
>NZ_JBHWZP010000442.1:0-6435 GCF_042728395.1 Streptomyces sp. NPDC060205 | reverse complement strand
CCCCTGATGGGGCGCAGCCCCTCTCAGGGGCGCGGGGAACTGCGCAGTCTTTTGTCTTTTAGGGGCGCGGGGAACTGCGCAGGCTTTTAGTGGTGGGCCGGGGCTTCCGCCTGGTGTGGGGTGTGGGTCGCCACTATGCGGCCCGCGTTCGTCGTGCCGCGGCCACGGTCCACGACGTACGCGACAGCCGCGACGCCCAGGCCCAGCACAGCCAGGCCCGCGCCCGCGAGCGCCGGGGACGTGACGCCGTACCCCGCCGCGAGGGCCAGCCCGCCGATCCAGGCGCCCCCCGCGTTGGCGAGGTTGAAGGCCGCCTGGTTGGCGGAGGAGGCCAGGGACGGAGCCGAGGACGCCTTCTCCATGACCATCAGGAGGAGCGGGGAGCTCGTCATGAACGCCGCCGCGCCGAGCAGGACCACCGCGAGGGGCGCGCTCCACGCCGTGTTCATCATGAGCGGGAACAGGGCGAGGACCGCCGCCAGCCAGACGAGGCCGCCGAACAGGGTGCCGCGCATCGAGCGGTCCGCCAGCCGGCCGCCGAGCAGGTTGCCCACCGTCGCGCCCACACCGAACAGCGCGAGCAGCAGGGTCACGCTGGAGTCGGCGTACCCGGCGGAGTCCGTCAGCATCGGCGTGATGTAGCTGTACGCCGAGAAGAGCGCGCCGAAGCCCGCGACGGTCGTGCCGAGCGCCAGCCAGACCGGGACCGACTTGAGCGCCCGGAGTTCGCCGCGCAGCCCGGTGGGCGCGGCGTCGTGCTCGGTGTTCCGGGGCAGGAGCAGCGCCAGGGAGCCGATGGCGGCCAGCCCGATCACACTGACGCCGAGGAAGGTGGCGCGCCAGCCGAACTGCTGGCCCACGAAGGTCGCGGCGGGGACGCCGACGATGTTCGCGACGGTCAGGCCGAGGAACATGAGGGAGACCGCGCGGGCCTTGCGCTCTGCGGAGACCATGCCGGTGGCGACGACGGCTCCGACGCCGAAGAACGCGCCGTGGGGCAGGCCGCTCAGGAAGCGGGCCGCGAGCAGTGAGGTGTTGTCGGGGGCGAACGCCGAGAGCGTGTTGCCCACGACGAACAGCGCCATCAGCCCGATCAGCACCTTGCGGCGGGCCATGCGCGCGGTGACCGCCGCGAGCAGCGGGGCGCCGACGACGACGCCGATCGCGTACGCCGAGACGAGGTGGCCCGCGCTGGGGATGGAGATGTCCAGGTCGTCCGCGACATCGGGCAGCAGCCCCATCATCACGAACTCGGTGGTGCCGATGCCGAAGGCGCCCACGGCGAGGGCGAGCAGGGCCAGGGGCATGAGGGACCTTTCACAGGGGAGAGCGGTGTTCCGTGCAGTTTATGTTCACCTGCGGAACAAAGCCTCCCAGTCCCAGTATTCCCAGAGGTTTCACAGAGGTAAGGGCCTGTGACACAGACTCTTACGAGCCGCTCGCCGACAGCTTCACGCGGGCCGCGATCGGGAGGTGGTCGCTGCCCGTCTCCGGGAGGGTCCACGAGGTGACCGGCTCGACGCCCTTGACCATGATCTGGTCGATCCGCGCCATCGGGAACGACGCCGGCCAGCTGAACCCGAAGCCGCTGCCCGCCGCGCCCTGCGCGGAGCGCATCTGCGAGGTGACGCCGTTCAGCGCGCGGTCGTTCATCGTGCCGTTCAGGTCGCCGAGGAGAGCGATGTCCGGGATCTTCTCGTCGGCGATGGCCTCGCCGAGCGCGTCGGCGCTCTTGTCGCGCTGCCGCGCGGTGAAACCGGCCTCCATCTTCACCCGCACGGAGGGCAGGTGCGCCACGTACACCGCGAGCCGCCCCTCGGGCGCGGTAACGGTCGCCCGCATCGCACGGGTCCAGCCGAGCTTGATGTCGACGGGGGCGGCCCCGCTCAGCGGGTACTTGCTCCACAGCCCGACCGTGCCCTGCACGGAGTGGTACTTGTACGTGGAGGCGAGGGCCTTCTCGTAGACCGGGACCGCCGAGGTGGTCAGCTCCTCCAGGGCCACCACGTCCGCTCCGGAGGCGGCCACGTCGAGGGCCGTGCCCTCCGGGTCGGGGTTGTCCGCGTTGACGTTGTGCGTGGCGACGGTGAGGTCCCCGCCGGAGCCCGTCCTGTCGACGAGGAGCCCGCCGAAGAGGTTGACCCAGATGATCGCGGGCAGGAGCACGGCGATCAGCGCGGTCGCGGACCTGCGGACCAGCGCGAGGACGAGCAGGACCGGGATCGCCAGGCCCAGCCAGGGCAGGAAGGTCTCCAGGAGGCTGCCGAGGTTGCCGATCCTGTTCGGGATCTGCGCGTGCAGGGCCATCACCAGGGCGAGTACGAGGGCGAACGCGGCCAGGACGATCCCGCGCCGCCAGATGCCCCGGTCGGTACGGAGCGCGGTCAGCAGGCGGCGGAGCCGGGGTCCTCTGCGGTCGGGTCCCTGGCCGCCGCTGCCCGTCTCCGTCATGTACGCCTGCGCCATACCGTCGCCTCACCAACTGCCGTTCACATCAACCCCGCGCCTAAGACCCTAGGGGATGATCGCGATCGTTCCCGCCGCCGCACGGCGGCCGTACGGGCACAAGGACGACCGAGGGGGCGCGACGAGTTCCGGCGGCGGGCCAGGTGGGGTGGTCTGTGACGGAACGCGCACATTGACCCGACCGGTCTTCAGCCGAACCGGCCGGGGTTCAGCCGACCCGGCCGGTGCCCAGGGGGGCGGAACTCACAGTCTCAGCGGGTGGCCGGGGCCAGTCCCGCCAGGACCGTGTCGACGATTCGTTCGGACAGTCCCTCTTCGAGGCCCGCGTCCGGGCGGATGACCGCGCGGACGAGCATGGGGCCCACGAAGAGGTCGTTGGCCAGTTCGACGTCGACGTCCGCGCGGAACTCGCCGTTCGCCTGGCCGCGCCGCAGGACGTCGAGCGTCATCAGGCGGCGTGGTTCGATGACGGTCGCGTGGTAGACCTTCCACACCTTGGGGCTGCTCTTCATCTGCGCGTAGACGTTGTGCATGATCGCCGACGAGCGCGAGGCCAGACCGCGGCGCCGGAGCGATTCGAGTATGACGATCAGGTCGTCGCGCATGGAGGTGCCGGGCAGCTGCGGGTCGGGCGGTTCGGCGGCGCGCATCACGTCGCAGAAGAGTTCCTCGCGGCCGCTCCAGCGGCGGTAGATGGTGGCTTTGCCGACGCCTGCGATGCGGGCCACGCGCTCTATGGAGATGTCCGCGAGGGGGACGCCTTCCTCCAGGAGGCGCATGACGCCCTCGATGATCGAGCGCTCCACCGCCTCGCTGCGGGGGCGGCCTCTGGCGGGGGCGCCGCCCCGTCCGGTTCCGGTTCCGGTTCCGGCTCCGGCTCCGGCCGACCCCTGCTCCGCGCCGCCCACGTGATCGCTCCGCTCTGGTTGGGTGTTGCCGTCCTGACGCCGCGCCGTCGGTCGCCTCTTGGATCGATTGTCCCTGGCCGACGATTGTCCCTGGGCGACCGCGGGTTGTGACGTGGGTGCGGGTTCGTTGTGGCTGGCCGCGCAGTTCCCCGCGCCCCTGTCGGGGCGGGTGGGTGCGGGTTCGTTGTGGCTGGCCGCGCAGTTCCCCGCGCCCCTTCAGGGCGCTTCAGTGGTCGGCGCTTACCAGGTCCGTTTCCTTTTCTGTTTTTGTCGGGGTGCGGCCCGGGAGGAACAGGTAGACGACCAGTGCGCCGATCACGGCGACTCCCGCGCCGCACAGGGCCGTCACGTGCATCGCGTGGAGGAAGGCGTCGTTGGCCGGGCCGATCAGGGCGTCACCCTTGGGGCCGAGCTTCGCGGCGAAGCCGAGGGTGGCCTCGATGGACTCGCCCGCCTCGTGCCGGGCGGCCTCGGGCAGGTCGCCCTCGATGCCCGAGCGGTACGAGGCCGAGAGGACCGAGCCGAGTACGGCGATGCCCAGCGCGCCGCCGACCTGGCGGAAGGTGTTGCTCAGCGCGGAGGCCGAACCCGCCTTCTCGCGCGGCAGCGCCTGCATGATCACGACGCTGGTCGGCGTCATGATGTGCGCCATGCCCGCACCCATCAGGAAGAAGATGATCTCCAGGATCCAGATGGGCGTGTCCGCCTCCAGCGCGGCGAACGCGGCCAGCATGGCGGCGATGGTGAGCATGCCCGCGGTCGTGGTGGCCCGGTTGCCGAAACGGTCCACGACCAGCCGGGCGCGCGGCGCGAAGACGAGCTGCGCGACGGCCAGCGGCAGCATCAGCAGACCGGTCTGCAGAGGCGAGTAACCGCGCACGCTCTGGGTGTAGAAGACGGAGAAGAACGTGACGCCCATCAGCGCGAAGAACACCAGCGCTATGGCGGCGATGGCCGCGGAGAAGACCTTGTTCTTGAAGTAGTCGATGTCGATCGACGGGTGGTCGCTGCGCTTCTCGTGCACGACGAAGCCGACGAGGACGACGAGTCCGGCGCCGATGGTCGCGAGGACCGTGGCGTCCGTGAAGTCGGCGAGCTGCCCGCCCTTGATGATGCCGTACACCAGCAGGACGAGGCCGATGACGGACAGCACCACGCCCACCGGGTCGATGCGGCCGGGCTTCGGGTCACGGGAGTCGGGGACGAGCCAGATCATCAGGCCGAGCGCCACGATCACGATCGGTACGTTGATCAGGAAGACGGAACCCCACCAGAAGTGGTCGAGCAGGACCCCTCCGGTGATCGGGCCGATGGCGATGGCGAGGCCGACGCCGCCCGCCCAGATGCCGATGGCCTTCGGCTGTTCGTCGCGCTCGAAGACGTTCATGAGGACGGCGAGGGTGGCCGGCATCACGAAGGCGGCACCGAGTCCCATCACCGCACGGAACGAGATCAGCTCGACCGGGGACCCGGAGGACGCGGCGAGCGCCGAGCCGATCCCGAAGACGAGGAGGCCGCCGAGCAGCACCTTCTTGCGCCCGAGCCGGTCACCGAGGAGGCCGGCGGAGAAGAGCAGGCCCGCGAAGACGAGGGTGTACGAGTTGATGGCCCATTCCAGCTCGCTCTGGGTGGCTCCCAGGCCGGTCGGGGCGGGCGTCGAGATGGTCTTGATCGCGACGTTCAGGATCGAGTTGTCGAGAACGACGATCAGCAGGCTCAGCATCAGCACGCCGAGGATCGCCCAGCGTCGTCGGTGCACGGCCTCCGGTATGCGGGGCGCGGTGTCGGCAGGAGTTGTCATGCTGAAAAGGCTAGAGGAGATTCGATACGAGACCGTCTCGTATCGGAATCCTTTACCGAGACCTTACGAGCCCTGGAGGCGGCCTTGGGGCCCGCCGACGGCGACGGCACGGGCCCGCGGAGGTGGAGACGAGGGCCACGGTGACCCCTCTAGCCGTTCTGTGGCACGAGGTGCCACCATGGAGGGGATCCGGGGACGCCGTCAGGGCGCTTCGAGATGACAGAAGGAGCCGTTGCAATGACGCAGTTTTCGGCTGCCCAGAAGACCACCGACAGCAGCAACAGGGCGCTGTACGGAGGCAAGGGCACACGCCGTATCACTGTCCGCGACATCACGGTGGCCAAGGAGCGCGGCGAGAAGTGGCCGATGCTCACCGCGTACGACGCGATGACCGCGTCCGTCTTCGACGAGGCCGGCATCCCGGTCATGCTCGTCGGCGACTCGGCGGGCAACTGTCACCTGGGCTACGAGACCACCGTGCCCGTCACCCTCGACGAGATGACCATGCTGTCCGCCGCGGTCGTACGGGGCACCTCGCGCGCCCTCATCGTGGGCGACCTGCCGTTCGGGTCGTACCAGGAGGGGCCGGTGCAGGCGCTGCGCTCGGCCATGCGGCTGGTGAAGGAGGCCGGGGTCGGGGCCGTGAAGCTGGAGGGCGGCGAGCGCTCGCACGAGCAGATCAAGCTGCTCGTGGAGTCGGGCATCCCGGTGATGGCGCACATCGGGCTCACCCCGCAGTCCGTGAACTCCATGGGGTACCGGGTGCAGGGGCGCGGCGAGGAGGCGGCTCAGCAGTTGCTGCGTGACGCCAAGGCGGTGCAGGACGCGGGGGCGTTCGCCGTCGTGCTGGAGCTGGTGCCGGCGGAGCTGGCCGCCGAGGTGACCCGGGTGCTGCACATTCCGACCGTGGGGATCGGGGCGGGGGCCGAGACGGACGCGCAGGTTCTGGTGTGGACCGACATGCTCGGGCTCACGGGGGGCAAGATGCCGCGGTTCGTGAAGCAGTATGCGGATTTGCGGCAGGTCATGGGGGATGCGGCGAAGGCGTTCGCCGATGACGTCATTGGCGGAACGTTCCCTCAGGAGGAGCACTCCGTCCACTGACGCACTGGTCCACTGCGGCACGAAGGCAGCCCGCCGATTTCCCCCGTCGGCGGGCTGCCGTTTTTTTCTCGCCCCCGCCGCCCCTACCCATTCCCGTCCACGCATGGGGGCTGCGCCCCCTCGCCCCCCTTTGCGCAGTTCCCCGCGCCCCTGAGG
>NZ_JBHWZP010000441.1:0-6446 GCF_042728395.1 Streptomyces sp. NPDC060205 | reverse complement strand
GGCGGACAGCCACCGCCCTCACGCATGTCCGGCACCTGTCCGGCCGTCAGGCCATCCAGCGGTCCGGCCTGGCCTCGCGCCGGCCGGTCAGCGCACGGTCCGCCTGCGCGTACAGCAGCTCCGCCGCCTCCCCGGCGTCCCGCAGCCGGGCCGTCACGGTCTTGTTGGCCCCGGTGTCCACCCGGACGTCCGCGAGCCCCTGGCGGCGCTGCCAGGGCCCTTGTTCGAGGCGCACGCTCTGCACCTTCGCGTGCGGTACGAGCGAGATGCTGCGGCGGAGCAGCCCGTGCCGGGCCACGAAGACGGTGTCGGTGACGGCGATCCCGTAACCCCGCCACCAGAACGGCAGGCACCGGCCCGCCCGGCGCGGGGGGCGCGCGAGGGTGCCCGGCACGGTCACGCCGGGCAGCACGCGCGCGATGACCGACTCGGCGACCTCGCGCGGGGCGACCGGCACGAGCACGGAGTTGGACGAGCCCGCCACGTCCAGCTCGATCCGGACCCAGCCGCGCCGCCGCCACAGGAGCGGCTCGACGATGTGGATGGTCTGGACGCGCCCGGGCGGCACGGTCTCGTGGGTGCGGTCGAGCAGTCCGTGGTCGATGCGCAGCCCGTCCGGCGACTCGCCCACGGTCCAGTCGTACTCGGCGACGAAGCGGCCCACGCTGCTCGCGCCCGCCGCGCCGAGCAGCGGCAGCGCCGTCGCGAGCACCGTCCACACGCTGTGGGTGGCGAACCACAGCAGCGGCGGTACGACGAGTGCGGCGGCCAGCGTCCCCCAGGTGGCCCCGGTCAGGACGAGCGAGACGGCGAGGACCTTGGCCGGTACGTGCAGCAGCCGGCTGACCGGTGCCTCGCCCACTTCGTGGACGGTCTCGGGGGCGAAACCGGCGGCCCGGGCGAGCAGTTCGGCCCGTAGCGTCCGGGCCTCCTCCTGGCCCAGAAAAGCCAGCTCGTCCTTCTTGTCGGTGCCGACGACGTCGAGTTTGAGTTTGGCGACACCGGCGACGCGGGCCAGCAGCGGCTGGGTGACGTCGACGGCCTGGATCCGTTCGAGCCGGATGTGCGCGGTCCGCCGGAACACCAGCCCCGTACGGATGCGCAGCTCGGTGTCGGTCACCGAGAAGTGGGTGAACCACCAGCTCAGGAAGCCGTAGAGGGCGGCTCCCAGGACGGCGGCGGCGAGGGCGGCCAGCAGGACGGTCGTCGTGAGCCGCATCAGCTGCCGCTGCGCCCCGTC
The DNA here is from genome assembly GCF_042728395.1 of Streptomyces sp. NPDC060205. Classification (NCBI taxonomy): domain Bacteria; kingdom Bacillati; phylum Actinomycetota; class Actinomycetes; order Kitasatosporales; family Streptomycetaceae; genus Streptomyces; species Streptomyces sp. NPDC060205. The sequence goes on along the minus strand of NZ_JBHWZP010000441.1, from coordinate 5,206 downwards.
GGGATCGTGCACGGCCCATCCGGCGATCACGGCGACCGGCGCCCACGCGCGCCGCAGCGGGGTCACGGGATGCAGCCGCCGCTCGCGCGGCACGGATTCCCCCACGGCCGTGGCCCCGGTCGGGGCCTCGGCTCCGGTGTCGGCCGCGGTCCCGGCCGGTATGTGCTGTACGTCCCTGGGGGCGTCCGGTGACGTCGTCACAGCCCCGCCGATCGGGCCTCGCCCAGCTCGGTGAGCCGGTCGCGCAACCGTTCCGCCTCCGCCGGTACGAGCCCGGGGATCCGGGCGTCCGTCGCCGCGGCGGCCGTGTGCAGCTGCACGCTCGCCAGCCCGAAGTGCCGCTCCACGGGACCGGAGGTCACCTCCACCAGCTGCATGCGCCCGTACGGCACGACGGTCTCCTCGTGCCACAGGACACCCCGGCTGATCAGCAGGTCGTCCGCGCGCTCGGCATAGCGCCAGGAACGCCAGTTGCGCCCCAGCATCGGCCAGCCCCACACCAGCGCGGCCAGCGGCAGCAGCGCGAAGGCCGCCCAGGCGGGCCCGGCGAACAGACCGAGCAGCAGGCCCGTGGCGAGGGTCAGCAGTCCCAGCCACACCACCAGGAGCAGCCGTCGCATTCTCAGCAGCCCCGGTGGCAGCGCGATCCACACCGGCTCGTCCGCCGGTCGCCCCGCCGCCGGCCCGGTCGGCCGTCCCGCTGTCTGCCCCGCGTTCTCCGAGGTCCCCGTCTCCATGCAGCAAGCGTACGTACGACACACTGTCCGCATGACTCCTACGACGGAGACCATGGTCGGTATCGGCGGCGCCGCGGAGAGCACCGACATGGTGCTCAACATCGGGCCCCAGCATCCGTCCACCCACGGCGTACTCCGGCTCAAGCTCGTCCTGGACGGAGAGCGGATCCAGCGCGCGGAGCCGGTGATCGGCTATATGCACCGCGGCGCGGAGAAGCTCTTCGAGGCGCGCGACTACCGGCAGATCATCATGCTGGCCAACCGCCACGACTGGCTCTCGGCGTTCTCGAACGAGCTGGGCGTGGTCCTCGGTGTGGAGCGGATGCTCGGCATGGAGGTCCCCCCGCGTGCGGTGTGGACGCGCACGCTCCTCGCGGAGCTGAACCGGGTCCTGAACCACCTGATGTTCCTCGGGTCGTACCCCCTGGAACTGGGCGGGATCACCCCGATCTTCTACGCGTTCACCGAGCGCGAGGAGCTGCAGCACGTCATGGAGGAGGTCTCCGGCGGGCGCATGCACTACATGTTCAACCGGGTGGGCGGCCTCAAGGAGGACCTGCCGGCGGGCTGGACCACCCGCGCGCGGGAGGCCGTTTCCGGAGTGCGCTCCCGCATGGACCGCTTCGACGACCTGGTGCTCGGCAACGAGATCTTCCGGGGGCGTACGCGCGGTGTCGGCGTGCTCTCCCCCGAGGCGGTGCACGCCTACGGAGTGAGCGGGCCGATCGCACGCGCCTCCGGTGTCGACTTCGACCTGCGCCGGGACGAGCCGTACCTCGCGTACGGCGAACTCCAGGACACCCTGAAGGTCGTCACACGCCAGGAGGGCGACTGCCTGGCCCGTTTCGAGTGCCTCCTGGAGCAGACCCACAACGCGCTGGACCTCGCGGACGCCTGTCTGGACCGGCTCGCGGAACTGCCGCCCGGCCCGATCAACCAGCGGCTCCCCAAGGTCCTGAAGGCCCCTGAGGGCCACACGTACGCCTGGACCGAGAACCCCCTCGGCATCAACGGCTACTACCTCGTCAGCAAGGGCGAGAAGACCCCGTACCGGCTGAAGCTGCGCTCGGCCTCGTACAACAACATCCAGGCGCTCACCGAGCTGCTGCCGGGCACGCTGGTCGCGGACATGGTGGCGATCCTGGGATCGCTGTTCTTCGTGGTGGGCGACATCGACAAGTAGGGCCCGCGCGGGGCGGTCGGGTCCGTCGGCGGCAATAAGGACCTCGTTGCCGGGCGGGTTCTACGGAGAGGGCTGTTTCGTTTCCGGGACCGGGGCCGGGGCGAGTGGGTTCGGGATGCCGACCGGCTGGGTCAACCAGCCGAAGTCGCCCAGGCCGCCCCGGGCGGTCAGTTCGGCCGCCTCGCCCGCGCCCGCGAGGGCCCGTACGTAGGCCGCGGGGTCCGTGGAGGCCAGGGCCAGGGACGGCCGCCCGCCGCTCACACCCAGCGTCCGCAGGGCCTCCCGCTGGCTCAGCAGCCGGCCGCCGGGCAGGGCGCAGGCGTCCAGCGCCACATGGGCGGTGAGGTCGCAGGAGCCGTCGGGTACCGGGGCGGTCTCCCGGCCCTCCCTGAAGCCCGTCAGCGTCCCGAACGGCGGCCGTGCGCCCGCGTCGTGCCCGTAGTCGACGGCGACGGCCAGACCGCGGCCCAGAGCCGCCACGGCGGACGCCCAGGCGGTGTCCCTGGGGAGACCGATCTCGGCCCGCAGCCCTTCCGCGGGGAGCGGGCCGCCGGGCGCGCCCGTCAGCGGCCACCACCGCTCCAGCCAGCGCGCGTCCGCGCCCTCCACCGGCTCCCCGAGGCATTCCGTCCCGGCCGCGTCCACCAGGACGCGGCGGGGCACTCCGTGCGCGTCCACCTCGGCCACGTCCACCGGCACGTTGTCGAGCCACTCGTTGGCGAACAGCAGACCCGTGACGCCCGCCGGGGGTTCCGGAAGCCACTCGACGCGGTGGTCGAGTCCGGCGGGGCGGGCGGCGCGTTCCACGGCGTACCCGCGCGCGCGAGAGGCCACTTCGGCGGGGAGCGCCTTCAGCACGCCACCGACCAGTTCGCCGCGGCCCGCGCCCAGGTCGACGAAGGCGAGTTCGGCGGGGTGGGCCAGTGCCTCGTCGACGAGCAGCAGCAGCCGGGCCACGGCCTCCGCGAACAGCGGTGACGCGTGCACCGAGGTGCGGAAATGGCCTGCGGGGCCCTCCGGCCTGCGATAGAAACCGCGGGGCCCGTACAGCGCTTCCTCGGTCGCCGGGCGCCACCCGCGCATCCCGGCCGCCGCCTCACGCTCCACTGCGCCCACCCCTGTTTCCCTCGCCGTCACCTCGCCAGGCTAAGCGCCAAGTTTCAGGTGGCCTCCACCTTGGGGAGTACAAGCACCGGTTACGGATCGACCCTCCGGTTGACCCCTGCACACAGCACGCTTCCCTACGCTGGGTTACGTGCAGCGCCTCTATGATTTTCTCCGCAGGCACCCGACATGGGTCGACGGCTTCTGGGCCGTCGTCCTGCTCGGGATCTCGGTCGCGAGCGGAACGGCCGGGCAGGAGAACTCCGACTCCGGGACCGACCATCTGGCCGTCACCCTTCCGATCACCCTGCTGCTCTGCCTGGTGATCGCGCTGCGCAGGCGGCTGCCCGAGTCGATGCTGATCCTCGCCGTCTCCATGGGCGGGGCGCAGCTGGTGCTGGACATGCCGTTGGCGCCCGCCGACTTCGCGCTGCTGGTGATCACCTACACGGTCGCCTCGAACGGCACCCGCTGGGCGTCCCGGCTCGCCCTCACGGCCGGCCTGCTCGCCGCCCCGCTGGCGCAGCTGCGCTGGCCGGAGGAGCACCAGAGCGCCGCCGGGCAGGTGGCGATAGTGATCTTCCAGACGGTCCCCTTCGCCCTCGCCTGGGTCCTCGGCGACTCCCTGCGGACCCGCCGCGCCTACTTCGCGCAGCTGGAGGAGCGGGCCGCGCGCCTGGAGAAGGAGCGCGAGGCGCAGGCCAAGGTCGCGGTCGCCGCCGAGCGGGCCCGGATCGCCCGCGAGCTGCACGACGTCGTCGCGCACAACGTCTCGGTGATGGTGGTCCAGGCCGACGGCGCCGCGTACGTCCTCGACTCCGCGCCCGACCAGGCCAAGAAGGCCCTGGAGATCATCTCCGGGACGGGGCGGCAGGCCCTCGCCGAGATGCGCCGCCTCCTCGGGGTGCTGCGCACCGGCGAGCACCAGGAGTCCGGCGAGTACGTGCCGCAGCCCGATGTGGAGCAGCTCGACGACCTGATCGAGCAGTGCCGGGGGTCCGGTCTCCCCGTCGACTTCAAGATCGAGGGCACTCCGCGTCCGCTGCCCAGCGGCGTCGAGCTGACCGCGTACCGCATCGTGCAGGAGGCACTCACCAACACCCGTAAGCACGGGGGGCCGAACGCGGGGGCGAGTGTGCGCCTGGTCTACTTCGACGACGGCCTCGGCCTGCTCGTCGAGGACGACGGCAAGGGCGCCCCGCACGAGCTGTACGAGGAGGGCGGGGTGGACGGCCAGGGCCACGGACTGATCGGTATGCGCGAGCGCATCGGCATGGTCGGCGGCACCCTGGACGCCGGGCCGCGTCCCGGCGGGGGTTTCCGCATCAGCGCCCTCCTTCCGCTCAAGCCCGCTCACTGACACGTGCACGCATCCGAAGACGCGTACACGCATTCGAACCGACCGGAGGACCTCCCCATGCCGATCCGCGTGATGCTCGTCGACGACCAGGCGCTGCTGCGCACCGGGTTCCGGATGGTGCTCGACGCCCAGCCGGACATGGAGGTCGTGGCGGAGGCGGGCGACGGTGTGGAGGCCCTGCAGGCGCTGCGCGGCAGGGACGTCGACGTGGTCCTGATGGACGTCCGCATGCCGAAGCTGGACGGGGTGGAGACGACCCGGCGCATCTGCTCGGACCCGAATCCGCCGAAGGTGCTGATCCTGACCACCTTCGACCTCGACGAGTACGCCTTCTCCGGGCTCAAGGCGGGCGCCTCCGGCTTCATGCTCAAGGACGTGCCGCCGGGTGAGCTCCTCGCCGCGATCCGGTCCGTGCACAGCGGTGACGCGGTGGTCGCGCCCTCGACGACCAGGCGGCTGCTGGACCGCTTCGCGCCGCTGCTGCCGAGTGCCGGGAAGGATCCCCAGCACAAGGAGCTGGAGCGGCTGACCGGGCGGGAGCGGGAGGTCATGATCCTGGTCGCCCAGGGGCTGTCCAACGGTGAGATCGCCGCGCGGCTGGTCCTCTCCGAGGCGACGGTCAAGACGCACGTGGGGCGCATCCTCACGAAGCTGGGTCTGCGGGACCGGGTGCAGGTGGTGGTCCTGGCGTACGAGACGGGCCTCGTACGGGCGGGCGGCCAGGGATGAGCGCTCGGCGCTCCGGCTCGGGCCCTCGTCTTCGCCTGCGGGCCCGGTGGGGGCTGGTCGCGCAGTTCCCCGCGCCCCTAGGCACCCAGGCGG
>NZ_JBHWZP010000440.1:0-6480 GCF_042728395.1 Streptomyces sp. NPDC060205 | reverse complement strand
CCGCTGCCCCGCCGCCAGGACGTACCTCCGTGCCTTCCCCGCGTCACCGGTGCGAGGTGAACTCCACGACCTGCTGGTAGGTCGGCCGGTTCTGCCAGCTGATCTTCCCGTGCTTGATGCCGCCCAGCGTCCGCTGGTTGACCGAGTCGGCGCACCACTGGTCGCCCGCCGAGCAGAGGTCGTCGCCGGGATAGACCTGCGCGGCGGTCCGGCCGGCCGCCGTCTTGAGCGTACTGATCAGGATGTCCCGGCAGGCGCTGAGGCTGCCGCCGCCGCAGTACGGCTTGGCGAGGCCGCCCTGCACGGACTCGCCGAGCACCGCCCGGATGTCCTTGTGGACATAACTCCACCAGCCGTACTGGAAGGAGCTGCCGGCGTGCGATCCGGTGGGCCCGTGTCCCGCCGAAGGGGCCTCGTCCACGGGGAGGTTGGCGGTCATCGCGGTGTAGAGGTCGCTGCCGAGGCCGGGTTCGAACTCGGCCTTCACCAGCGCGGGCCACCAGGCGTCGAGGAGGCGGATCGCGTCGGCGTTGGCGTAGGCCTTCGAACCGGCGGAGGTCTCCTTGCGTCTGGCGCCCGCGGTGACCCAGTCGGACAGTTTCGTGACGGCCGCCGCGGCCGTCGTGTCGGTGACGGGCGAGCTCTTGATCACCTGGAGCAGCTTCGGCAGGACGTCCTCGGCGCGCAGGTCGGCCAGCGCCGCGTCGGCCATCGCCTTGGTGAGCGACGCCCTGGTCACCCCGCCCGCGGTCACCAGCTTTTTCACGCGGTCCTCCAGGAGGTTGCCGCGGTGGACGGAGCCGTTGCCCCAGGGGGCCGTGGTGTAGTCCTTGGCCTGTTTGTTGTTCCAGGAGATGTAGTAGTCCTGGTCGATGGAGTGGGGGTGGGCGGACGCCGGGGTGTAGTCGGCGGTGTTCGTCGTCGGCGTCCAGTTCCTCCACTCGTACGCCGGCTGCGCCCAGACCGGGAACTCGGCGTCGACGCCGGCCGCGCGTACGGGGTTGTCACCGCTGTTGTAGTAGGCGGTGTGCTGCGAGTCGGCGTAGAACCAGTTGAAGGTGTAGTTGATGTGCTGCACCGCCGCCTGGAAGGTCTGCGGGCTCTTGACGTAGTCCGGGTCGTTGAGCATCTGGAAGCCGATGATCGAGTCGGCCTCGTGCAGGAAGGAGGAGCGCAGCGTGGTGTACGCGACCTTCTTGCCGTCGACCGTGGCCCGGTGGGTGACCGGGCCGTACTTGGTGCGCCAGACCTGCATGCGGTAGGAGCCCGCGGGGGTGCTGTCGGCGGTGGTGGGCTTCCAGGCGTTGGTCTGCTCGATCTTCTCCATGGCCGTGCAGGTGCCGCGGTACAGGTAGTGGGTGTCGTCCTGGCACAGCTCGACGGCGTAGGTGTCGATGATGTCCTGGCCGGAGGTCGTGGCGCTCCACGCGTAGTCCTGGCCGCGGCCGAGTTCGACGTACATGCTCAGGCCCGCGAAGGAGGCGCCGCGGGCGCTGAGTCCCGGGCCCTGGATCTCCTGGAGCATGAGCAGCTGTGGCGCGAAGTAGCCGGTCTGCGGGCCGAAGACGGCGATGGGGTGGCCGCTCGCGGTGGACTTCCCGCTCACCACGAGGGCGTTGGACATACCGCGCCGCGCGGAGCTGAGGGCGCTCGCCGTCGCCGAGGCCGTCGTTCCGGTGGCCGTGGCGGTGGCCGCGCTGCCCGTGCGGTCGTAGACCAGCGGCTCCTCGGTCACCGTGCCCGCGGTGGGCAGTGCGGTGCCCTGCGGGGTCGTCGGTTTGGTGGCGTACGGGAAGCTCTCGCCGTTGTGGACGGTGAGGACGGCCTCGGGGTCGTTGCGCTCGCGGAAGGACTCCCAGACCTTGGTGCCCTCCTGCACGCCGTACTTGGACTGGGCGGCGAGCAGGGAGACGGCGTTGTTGACCTCGCCGCCGCCCCCGGAGCCGAAGAGCGCGCCGATGACGGAGGCCAGCGCGACCAGGTCGGTCTCCTTGAAGTGTTCGATGGTCCCGGCGTTGGTGATGGAGTCCTTGTGGCCGGTCAGGACGTACTCGCCGGGGAAGTAGCGGCCGCTGTCCGAGGCGTCTATGTAGGAGTTGATGCCGTCGAGGTAGGCCCTGACGTCGGCGAGGGCCTGCTGGCCGCGGGCTCCGTTGTTGGCGACGGCGCTGTCGATCTGCGCCTGCAGATCCGCCTCGGTGTACGGGGCGTGGCGCCAGAACTCCTGCTCCAGGCCCTGGTTGGAGGGGGCGCCGCCCGCGAAGGGGGTGAGTTTGCCGCGGCCGACGTGCCGGAAGACGTCCATCAGCCACAGCCGGTCCTGGGCGGCGGCGTAACCGGCGCCGAACTCGGTTCCGTAGCGGGTGGTGCCCGTGATGTGCGGTACGCCGGTCTTCTTGTCGCGGACGATCGTCACGTCGGTACGGCCCGCGGGCTTCAGGGTGGACTCGACCTGGTCGGCGGGGACCCCGAACGAGGCGTCTCTGAAAAAGTCGTTAATTTTGGCGTCGGTGAGCGCGGAATAACCGGACGCCAGATTGCCGTAGGGCGCCAGCTGATCGTCCGCGTGGGCGGGCTGGGTGCCGAAAGCCTGGTTGAGAAGGATCTCGGCGAGGGTCGCATTGCCGTTCTGACCTGCGGGGAGAATGTCCGAGCACTGGCTGCCGCAGTAGTCGTTCGCCGCCGCGGCGGGGGTGTCGGCGGCGACCGCCTGGGAAAGCGGTGACAAAAGACCGGCAATGAGAACGCATACCGAAGCCCCCATGAGGAACTTGGGGAATCTGCGGGGAGTTCTCAGTCTGTCGAGGATGGTGCGTGGGGTACGCCGGGGCATGGCTGACTCCTCACGACGGGGGTGGGCGGGATGTTACTGCCGGTATCCCCGGGTTAGAAGATGAACATGCGTCACTTTCGGCGCCGGAGGGGCCGACGGAGCCCTCCCGGTGCCGCCGACCGCCACGGGACGACGGCCGGGAATGACCCGAGAGACGGCCGACAACCGTCTTGCGGATGGCCGACAACCGGCTGAATGGCGGTTTTATGGCGGTCGCCGAAAAACAGATGGAGCCGAATCGCGTGTCGATACGTCTATTCGGCGACGTCCTTACGACGACGCCGAAGTGACCGAAGTACAGGTGCAGGTGTGACGGAGGTGCAGGGCGATGGCGGGATTCCGCAGTCTGGCGAGACAGGTGCGCGACCCGAGGAGCGATCTGGCACTGCGGCGCTATTCACTGCGCAAGTGCCTTGAGCGGTTCGCTCCTTATGGTCACCGGGCGACCTGGGACCATCTGTGCTCCCGGGCCGGGTTCGACCCCGAGGACCGGTCCCCCGATCCGGTGCGGCTCGTGGCCGCACTGGACGAACTGGAGGCGGCCCGCTCCGTGTGGCTCACCTACGAGGCCGGGTTCGCCCAGCGCCGCAAGAAGGAGAAGCACGACGGTCTGCGCAGCCCAGGCAGCGTGGACGACTGGCACCGGCTCACCTGGGGCGGCTTCGGGGTCGCCTGGTGCGACGACCCCGGGATCCACCCCCATGAACCACTGGCCGAGGTGCTGCGCCGGCTGATCGCCGCCCTGGAGCGCGAGCCCGGCGCCGTCTGCCCCGTCTGCTCGGGCGAGCGCCTCGTCTGGAAGTACGACCTGGCCCACGAACCGTCCTCCGGTCCCGTCTGCACGGCCTGCGGAATCGTGGTCCCCCGACCGGTCCTCACCCCCGAGGCGCTCACGGAGTGCCGCCGGGGACGCCTCCTCGTGGCGGTCGCGGGGTAGCGGCACCGGGGGTGCGCCTGGAGGAGCCGCACCCCCGGGTACACGCCTACGGGACCTTGACGTCGGTGTGGATGGCCAGCTTGAACTCCGCGCACATCAGCGATGTGGAGACCTTCGCGTCCCGCGCGCCGCGCACGGACACCTTCAGGCCGACCGGGGTGCCCGGATGCACGAACATCTGCCACATGTAGGTCCGGTACTGGCCGCCCCGGGTGGGTGACGTGTCGGAGGTGGCTGTCGAGTCGTAGCGCGCCGCCGTGAGATTCAGCGGGTCGCGCACGAAGCGCGCCCGGTACTCAAGACCGCCCGCGTCCGGCTCCCAGAAGACCAGCGCCGACAGGACGCCCCAGCCGTCGTGGCTCGGCCAGATCAGCCCCGAGCGGGCGTCGGGAAACGTCGACGCGCCGGAGCCGCCCTTCGCCGGGTCGTGCATGTTCCAGCGGTCGTACTGCTCCTCGCCCGTGACGTACGGGAAGCGCACGAGGTGGTACCCGTCAGGGTCGTACCTGATCTGCTGGGCCCCCGTGTGCGCGGCTTCCCACTTCAGCGAGCAAATGGCCAGGCTCATCGCCCGTTCCCCTTTCGATCTCCGGTTGTCGGTGGGGCCTGGCACCATCGGGGGCATGGTCCAGGTCTGTGTGAACGGGGGGCGCGGGTCCGGCGACGGGGCGCTCGTGCCGTTGTCGCCGAAAGCGATGGCCGGCTCCGCGGCGGAAGCCGTCGCGGCCGGGGCGTCGGACATCCATGTGCATCCCAAGTCCCCTTGTGGAGAAGACACGCTGTCGGCGAAGGCGGTTGCGGCGACCCTGGACGAAATCAGGTCTCAGGTGGACGTTCCCGTCGGAGTGACCACCGGTGCCTGGGCCGAGCCCGGCCCCGCGGCCCGCGTCGCGCGCGTCCGTGAGTGGAGCGTCCTGCCCGACCACGCCTCGGTCAACTGGCACGAGCCGGGCGCCGAGGAGGTCGCCGCGGCGCTCCTGGCGCGGGGCGTGGGCGTCGAGGCGGGCATCTGGTCCGGCACGGACGGAGCCGCGCGGTTCGCGGCGTCACCGCTGGGTCCGCGGGTGCTGCGGGTTCTCGCGGAGGTGACGGACCCGGATCCGGACACGGCCGAGGACACCGCCCGGCGGCTCCTCGCAGCGCTCGGCGCCGCACACGGCCGCCCCGTCCTGCTGCACGGGGAGGAGGGCGGTACCTGGCCCGTCCTGGACCTCGCCGCGCGCCTCGGCCTGGCGACCCGTATCGGCCTGGAGGACACACTGACCCTCCCCGACGGCCGACGGGCCGCGTCCAACGCGGAGTTGGTGACGGAGGCACTGGCCCGGCGCTCGCGAAACCACCGGCCGTAGCAGCTCCGGAAACCCTCGCTCCGCTCCTCGGGCCCGGGAGCTGCCTCAGCGGCAGTTCCCGGCCTCCGCGTCCCGCTCGGATTCCCGTTCGGACTGCCGCTCCGAGGTCCGGCGTACGCGTTGTCCGCCGCGTTCCACCATGAGGCGGGAGCCGCTCTGCCGCTCGCCGAAGACGTCGTCGGGGTTGGACAGGACGCAGTTCTCCAACGAGAGGCAGCCGCAGCCGATGCAGTCCGTGAGGTGGTCCCGCAGGCGGCCCAACTGCTTGATGCGCTCGTCGAGTTCGGAGCGCCAGGCCTCCGAGAGGCGGGCCCAGTCCTCCCGGGTGGGTGTGCGTTCCTCGGGGAGTTCGGCGAGGGCGTCGCGGATCGTGGCCAGCGGGATGCCGACGCGCTGCGCGGCCCGTACGAAGGCGACCCGGCGCAGGGCGTCACGGTGGTAGCGGCGCTGGTTGCCCGCGGTGCGGCGGCTGCTGATCAGGCCCTTGGACTCGTAGAAGTGCAGGGCCGAGACGGCGGCGCCGCTGCGGGCCGACAGCTGGCCGACCGTGAGTTCATGGATCTTCTCGGGAATCTGGGGCACCCCTCGAACCCTACCCAGCCGGTCGCCCCGGCGGTCCGTTGACAGGGAACCTCGCTGCGGCCATGCTAAGCAGTTGCTTAGGAATATGGTGCCAAGACGCACGCAGCGACGGGAAAGGCCAGGGACATGGCAGAGCCGAGGATCTTCGCGTCCGCCGACGAACTGAAGGCGGCGGTGGGTGAGCAGTTGGGGTACAGCGACTGGGTGGAGGTCGACCAGAAGCGGATCGATCTGTTCGCCGAGGCGACGGGTGACCACCAGTGGATCCATGTGGACCCGGAGAAAGCGGCGAGCGGTCCCTTCGGGACGACCATCGCCCACGGGTATCTGACGTTGTCGCTGCTGCCGCTGTTCGGACCTCAGCTGATCGCGGTCGAGGGCGTGAAGATGGGCGTCAACTACGGGACGAACAAGGTCCGCTTCCCGGCGCCGGTGCCGGTGGGGTCGCGGCTGCGGGCCACGGCGAAGATCACGGCGGTCGACGAGGTGGCGGGTGGGGTGCAGGTGTCTGTCGGCTTCACGGTGGAACGGGAGGGCGGGGAGAAGCCGGTGTGTGTGGCGGAGTCCGTGTCCCGCTACTACTTCTGACGAAGCGGCGCGGTGGCCGGCCGATTGCGCAGTTCCCCGCGCCCCTGAAGACGGCTACCGCCCGTTGGGGTCACCTGCGGGTGCGTGGGGGCTGAGCGCGCAGTTCCCCGCGCCCCTAAAAGCCTCCGCCGTGCGCATCATGTCGTTGGCGGTGTCGTAGTCGTCGCTGCGGGCGTAGGAGGTGGCGGCGG
>NZ_JBHWZP010000439.1:0-6488 GCF_042728395.1 Streptomyces sp. NPDC060205 | reverse complement strand
CTCGCGCCGTTCCCCGCGCCCCTCGGGGAGGGGCTGCGCCCCGTCCCACCCAGGGGCGCGGGGAACTGCGCAATCCTTGACCTTCGCCCCCCCCCCAGGGGCGCCGGGAACGCGCAGGCTTTTCAGCCGCTCCAGCCGCCGCCCACCGCCCGGCTCGCAAGGTATGAGTCGCGGAGCGCCTTGCGCAGACCGGGCACCGTCTCGTCGTACCGGTCGGCCAGCGCCCGGAGCGCCCGCTTGTGCGTACGCAGATCCGCACGGCTCCACACGCAGGTGACCTCCAGCTCGACCGTCAGCACGGCCATCGCCAGCTCCTCCAGCGGGATCGACGCCGGGTCGGTCCGGTCGAGGACGGTGCCGCGGACCCGTTCCTGGAGGGCGCGTACGTTCTCCGGACGGGTGACGGTGACGCGGTCGGACGGGACGAGTCCCAGCACCTTGCTGCGGGTCACGGTGACCTCCCCCGCGGCGGCCAGCTGGTCGCGTACCGGCTTCTCGGCGGTGTGGGCCTTGTTGTGCACGAACTGGAGCCAGCTCTTCGGCCTGTTGTCGGGCAGGTCGCCCCATACGGAGGCGAGGAAGGTGTCGTCCGGCGTCCTCCCGGGCCTCCGGATCACCTTCCCGCCGGTCGCGTCGAGGAGACCGGCGCGGGCCAGCTCGGTCAGGGCGCCGGCGCGCAGCAACTGACCACGGCCCTGGAGGTTGTCGAGCGTGAACTTGCCTTTGTCCACGGTGTAGCAGAGCAGATAGAGGTGCTGCGGCAGCCCTTGAATCATGTCGCCTCCGTCTCGTCCCCGGCCTTTCTACAACGCATGGCTTAGCGGACCAGCGGGAAACAAGGGGCGCAGGCTTTTAGGGGCGCGGGGAACTGCGCAATCCTTGACGCCCGCCCCCACCGCCCCGCAGACCGCAGACCGCAGACCGCAGACGGACCCACCAACCCCCTCAGCCCGCGTCCAGCGCGGAGCGCCACTCACGAACCGCCGCCGCGGACACCGCCCCCGCCCACCCCCCGGCCCGCGCCGCACCCCCGATGTGGAACGCGTCCACACCCCCAGCCCGCAGCCGAGCGACATGGTCGAGCCGCAACCCCCCGCCCACGAGGAGCTGCGGCTCATACCCCGCCTCCCCCCGCCGCCCCGCCTCCGCGAGCAGCGTCGGCAGCCCCTGGTCCACGCCGTCCGCGGACCCCGCCGTGAGGTACGTGTCCAGCCCGGGCAGGTCGGAGAGCCGCTTGCGCAGGGCGTCCCGGTCGGCGGCCCGGTCGATCGCGCGGTGGAACGTCCACCCGCAGCCGTCGAGTTCGGCGAGCACCGACTCCAGCGCGGCCAGATCGGGCTCCCCGTTCGCGTCGAGGAACCCCAGCACGAACTCGTCCGCCCCGGCCGCCCGCAGCTCCCGCGCGGCCCGTACGAGCGCCCGTACGTCACCGGCCGCGAAACCGTCCGCCAGTCGCAGCATGACGCGCAGCGAGATGCCGACGGCGGCCCGGATCCCGGCGAAGGTCTCGACCGGCGGGGTGAGCCCGTCGGCGGCCATGTCGGTGACGAGTTCCAGCCGGTCCGCGCCTCCGGCCTCGGCGGCGACCGCGTCCTCGACGTCGAGGGCGATCACCTCCAGGACTGCACGCTTGCTCATAGGACCTCTTCCCTCGGGCGGCTACAGATGACGGGCTACAGGTCTAGTCCAATAGTCAGCCTACGCGCCCCGCGACGGAGATCCACGGATATCACCATTCGCGCACGGACTGTCACTGTCCGCAACTACCCTCGATCTGGCGACGTCCGACAACGCCAGACGCGCGAAAGGGAGTTGTGCCATGCCCGAGACCGAGCGACTCGACCCGTCCCGCAGGACGCACGCGCAACCGGCATCGGCGGACGTCCTCGCATTCGAGAGCCTGGCGCGGTCGGTCAGGGACTGGGCACCGGACCTGATGCCCGGCCTGCTCAGAACCGCCGCCTACGGCCGGGCGGTGATCCAGGCGTACGAACCGGCCGGGACGGTCGAGGCCGCCGACGGACGGACGGCCTCCCGGCAGACGCGCGCCCGCGTCCTCGACAACCCGGCGGGGCCCCGCTACCACGTGATCCTGGACGAGATCGTCGTACGGCGTCCGGTGGGCGCCCCGCACACCATGGCCGAGCAGCTCCGGCGCGTCGCCGCACTGGTCCGCCGCCACCGGATCATCGCCCAGGTACTGCCTCTCTCGGAAGGCGCGCACACCGGGCTCGACGGCCTCTTCAAGCTGCTGACCTTCGACGACGCCCCGCCGGTCGCCTACGTCCAGGCCGCCGGAACCGGCCGTCTGTCGGACGATCCGGCCGTGGTCACCCGCTGCACGCTCACCCACGAACTGCTCGGGACCGCGGCCCTGCCCCCTCTCGCGTCCCTGGCCCTCATCGAGCGGGCGGCCGAGGCGTACGAGGACACGCACCCCGTCTGAACGAGCGCGACGGGGTGCGGACAATGGACCCCATGGCCGATCCCGACGCCCTGCGCACCCGCTGGTCCCACACACTCGACCGAAGCCGAGTCCGAAGCCGAAGCCAGAACCCTGGGGCGGAGACCCCCGCTGCCGCCCCGGCCCCCTCGCCGGAGGCCTACGCCGACAACCTCCTCGCCCGCTGGTCGGAACCCCAGCGGCGCTACCACACCCTGGACCACCTCACGGCGGTGCTGGACCACGTCGACGTGCTGGAGAAGGCCGCGGACGACCCGGATCTGGTCCGGCTGGCCGCGTGGTTCCACGACGCGGTCTACCTCCCCGACCGCTCCGAGAACGAGGAACGCTCGGCCCGCCTCGCCGAGCGCGCGCTCCCCGAGGCTGGCCTCTCCGCCGCCGCCACGGCCGAGGTCGCCCGCCTCGTGCGGCTGACGGTCACGCACGCCCCGGCCGGCGACGACCCGAACGGGCAGGTGCTGTGCGACGCCGACCTGGCGATCCTCGCCTCACCGCCGGACGCGTACGCCGCCTACACGGCAGCGGTCCGCGAGGAGTACGCCTTCGTGCCCCCGGACGCCTTCCGTGAGGGCCGGGCGGCGATCCTGCGCCAGCTCCTCGATCTGCCGCGCCTCTTCCACACCCGTCACGGCACAACGGAATGGGAGGGTCCGGCCCGGCACAACCTGACGGGCGAGCTGACTCTGTTGACGGCCTGAACCCCGGCCGGTGGAATGGGCTGTCCACCGTCGAGGTTGGCACTTGATATGCCCGTCCCCACGAGCTCCAGCTCACCCACGCCTGTCCGCACACCACAGTCCACGGCCGCGTCCAAGCGCCCACCCATGCCCCTGGCCGTCTACATCCTCGGGCTCTCCGTCTTCGCGCTGGGCACCAGCGAGTTCATGCTCTCCGGGCTGCTGCCCGCCGTCGCGGACGACATGCACGTGTCCATTCCGCGCGCCGGCCTGCTGATATCGGCCTTCGCGGTCGGCATGGTCGTCGGAGCGCCCCTGCTGGCCGTGGCCACGCTCCGGCTGCCCCGCCGCACCACCCTCATCGCGCTGATCAGCGTCTTCGGCCTCGGCCAGATCGCGGGCGCCCTCGCCCCGAACTACGCCGTGCTCTTCGCGTCCCGGGTCGTGAGCGCGCTGGCCTGCGCCGGCTTCTGGGCGGTCGGCGCGGCCGTCGCCGTCGCCATGGTCCCGGTGAACGCCCGCGCCCGCGCGCTCGCCGTGATGATCGGCGGCCTGTCCATCGCGAACGTCCTGGGCGTCCCGGCGGGCGCCTTCCTCGGCGAGAGTCTCGGCTGGCGCTCGGCGTTCTGGGCGGTCGGCGCGGCCAGCGCGGTCGCGCTCGTCGGAGTGGCCACCCTCATCCCCCGTATCCCGCTCCCCGACGAGAAGCCGCGGCTCAGGAACGAGCTGCGGATCTACCGCGACCGGCAGGTCTGGCTCACGATCTCGCTGATCGCGTTCTCCGCGGGCGGGGTCTTCTGCGCGTTCAGCTATCTCGCGCCGCTGCTCACGGACGTGGCCGGGCTCGACGAGGGCTGGGTGCCGGCCGTGCTCGCGCTGTTCGGGGTCGGCGCGCTCATCGGGACGACGATCGGCGGCCGGATCGCGGACGCGCACCTCTTCGGAGTGCTGCTGTCCGGCATCGCGGCCTCGACGGTCCTGCTCGTCACGCTCGCCCTGCTCGCGCAGTACGCCGTCGCGGCAGCCGCCCTCGCCTTCCTCCTCGGCGTCTCCGCCTTCTACACCGCCCCGGCGCTGAACGCCCGGCTGTTCAACGTCGCGACCGCCGCCCCCACCCTGGCCGCCGCGACCACCACCGCCGCCTTCAACCTCGGCAACACCGGCGGCCCCTGGATCGGCGGCGCCGCCATCGACGCGGGCCTCGGCTTCGCCTCCCCCGCCTGGGCGGGAGCGGCCCTGACCGTCACGGCGGGCGTACTGACCGCGATCTCGCTGCGCCTGTACCGGCGCGCGACGCCGTCACGGGTGGTCACCCGGGCCGCACCCAGGACCGGGGTCGCGGCGGAGGTCGGAGCGGAGGTGGGGGCCGAGGTCGGGGCGGACAGAAATACCGGCCGCTCCACGAACTGATCACCTATCCTCACCGGCATGCGAGCCATGGGTGGGGACCAGGTGGAAGAGGCCGTCTCGGGTGCGGTGGCGGCCCTGCGGGGCGCGGCCGACCGGGACTGGGACGTCAGGGCGGGCCGTCTCGAATGGAGCTGCCGCAGGACGGTGGAGCACATCGCGTCGGACCTCGTCTCGTACGCGGGCCAGCTCGCGGGCCGCCCCACCGACCGCTACGTACCCTTCCGCATCGCCTTCGACGAGTGCGAGAGCCCCGAGGACGTCCTCCAGGTCGTCGAGGCGACCGGCGCCCTCCTCGCGGCGGCCGTGCGCACCACTCCGCGGGAGGCGCGCGCCTTCCACCCGTACCCCTTCCGCAGCGCGAACCGTGAGGGCTTCGCCGCGATGGGTGTCGCCGAGGTGCTCCTGCACACGCACGACATCGCGGCAGGCCTGGGCATCGCGTACGAGCCGCCGGCCGCGCTCTGCGCCGACGTGCTGACGCGGATCTTCCCGCACGTACGCCCCGAACCCGGCCCCGACCACTGGCGGACCCTCCTGTGGGCAACGGGCCGCGGCGAACTGCCCGGCCGCGCGCCCCTCACCACCTGGCGGTGGAGCAACAACCTCGTCATACCGGCCGAGCGCCTCACCCTCCAGGGCGTCACCCCCGCGGCAGCCGCCGACCTCACCGCGGGCGGCACCGGCGGCTTCGAGTGGATCGAGGGCGGCCCCTTCCAGGGCACACGGGACGCCGCAAGCATGGTCGTCAAGGCGTACGAGGCCGGGGTGCACCGCCCCGAGTGGGGCATGTTCGTCCTCGTACGGCGGGAGGACGGCCGCGCGGTCGGCGGCATGGGCTTCCACGGCGCCCCGGACGACGAGGGCCGCGCCGAGGTCGGCTACGACCTGGCCGAACCGGCCCGCGGCAAGGGGTACGCCACCGAGGCCCTGCGTGCCATGTCCTCCTGGGCGCTGGCCCGTGACGACGTCTCCTACCTGCTCGCGACCGTGGACCGCGCCAACTCCCCCTCCCAGGGCGTCATCTCACGCGTGGGCTTCACCCGGGTGGGCACGGTCGACGACGAGGGGGAGCAGTACGCGTACGAGCTACACGGCTGAGCCCGGCCGCCCCTTGGGCCTGCGCAGCCCCGCCGCGTGCAGGATGCGGACGACCTCGCGGCTGCGCACCTGCACCGCGCCCTCCCGCACGGCGTCCTCGTACCGGTGCGAGGGGATGTCGTAGTGGTCGCGCTCGAAGGCGCGGGCGGGCGCGCCGAGCCGCCGCGCGAACGCGTGCAGCTCCTCGAACGACACGTCACTCACCAGGTGGGACCACATGCGGCCGTGCCCGGGCCAGTCGGGCGGGTCTATGTACACGGTCACGAAGAGCTCGCCCCGCCGCTCAGGGCCGGTCCGAGCGCGCCCACCGGGGCGACGCTCACCCCGGCCTTGTGACACACCCAGTGCGGGTCGGGGCCCAGCTCCGGCTCCACCTCCAGGGCATGCGGATCACCGTCATCGCAGACGGGGCAGAGCGGCCAGCGCCCGTACGTCTCCAGCAACGCGTCCTGTACGTCCTGGGCGACCAGCCCGGCCACGTACTCCACGCCCTCGGGCCACTGCTCCACCCACCACCGCCGCTGCACGACGGACTCCTCGACCATCGACACGACATCGGCCTCGGCGACCTCCCCCGCCACAAGATCAGCGATAACAAGAGCCCGAGCCGCATGAAGTGCCTGCTCAAGAGGAGCGACGGATGATTCCATACATCCATTGTGCGCCAACGGGTTTTAGGGGCGCGAGGAACTGCGCGATCTTTGAGCCGCACGAACAACGGCGCAGCACCCACCCACCCAGGGACGCGGGGAACGGCGCAGTCTTTCGCCTTTGGGGGCGCGGGGAACGGCGCAGTCTTTTAGGGGCGCGGGGAACTGCGCGGCCGGCCCCCACCGGCC
>NZ_JBHWZP010000438.1:0-6509 GCF_042728395.1 Streptomyces sp. NPDC060205 | reverse complement strand
ACTGCACAGCAAAATGCCCGCACCGGAGCGCGGGCAGGTACTGCGAACCACGACATCTGGGGATGACGCTACACGGCGAAACCGCCTACCACCAGAGAGCAACAGGACATGATCCCGAACCATGTCGCGCGGACCGCCCGGCGAAGGCCGGACGGCCGCTGCCGAAGATGATCGAAATCGTCACGAAGTGACACCTGAGATCTACACGGACCTGCGGAGCAGCCACTGTCCGAACGTCCGGCGGGCGGGTCTCACCACCACGCGGCCGTGTGCCTTCTGGCCGACCAGTTCCACGCGCAGCACGACCGGCGTCTCAGGATGCGCGGGCGCCTGACGGTACTTGACCCTGCTGTGCACCAGTTGCAGACCGTCCATGTCGACCACGATGCCCGGCTTGGTGACCAGCGTCAGGGTCTTGCCCGTCATGGCCACGTCGATCCGCAGGGTGTCGTGCGTGATGACCGCCTCGGTGAAGTCGAGCGTCACCTCGCAGAAGGTGACCGCGAGTTCCAGCCTCCGGGGCACCACCCAGCGCCCCACGCGCTCGACCGCGCCGCTGAAGACCTGCTCGATGCGCACCATGTCCTTGGCCTCGGCTCCGGTCCCGCCGACCGTCGCCACCGTGGGCGGCAGATCCACGGTGAGCGTGGCCAGTTCGCCCAAGGTCCGTGCGGACAGGGCCACTTCGAGGCGTTCGTCCAGCTCGTCCGCGGTCAGCAGGCCGTCTCCCGCCGCGATACGCAGCACGTCCACCACCCGGTCCCGGTCCGCGTGAGAGGCGCGCAGCTCGGGCGACGAACCGGGGCCGGAGTGCTCCCCGGTGGGCGAAATCTCTTCCGGCATGCTTCCGTCCTGGTCCGGTCGAACGTCTCCGCGCGACGCGGTCAGCGGCGCGAGGGCAAGACTAGCGCTGTATCGCGACATGCATTCCGGCCGGGCCTCACGGAGGAGCAGCCGGGCTTCGCGGAGGAGCAGTGGTCGGCGCCGGTCCCTGTCATGCGCCATCCATCATGCCGAGGCCGGGTCGCGCCAACAACCGCTCCCCACGGCCGGTCCGCCGCACCATCGCCCCGGCCTCCACGGGCGCATGCCTCAAGCCGCGCGCCTCGTACCGCGTGCCTCATACCGCGTACCGCGCACCGCACGTCTGATGTCGCAGCCTCGTACTGCGTCGTCCTGCGCACCGCGTGGGACCCGGGTTCCCCCGCCGGGTCCCACGCGGCTTCCTCGCGATGCGGCTACGAGCCCGTCCCGGCCGGTTTCGGCTCGATCCGGAACAACTCGCTGCCGATCTGGCCGATGAGTCCCCGGTCGTAGAGCATCAGCTCAGGGGCGATCCCGGCTTCCATCGGGCGCGTCGGCACGTCCACCGTGCCGCGCCAGCGCACCGCGCCGCTGTCCAGGTCGAGGCCCACCAGGTGCCCGGACGGATCGAGGTAGTACGCCACCCGGCTGTCGAGATCCACCACGGCGGCCGACGGCAGCTCCCGCATGGTGGGATCGCTCGACTCCTTGCGCAGCTTCAGTCCCAGCGGGTGGGACCACAACCGGCGGCCGTCGTCGGCGGAGTACGCGGTCACGTCGCCGTTCCTGCCGGTCGCCAGGACGGTGCCGTCCGCGACCGTGCCCATCGGCAGGGCGTCGACACTGTGTTGCGACACCTCGCCGGAGCCGAGGTCGACGCGGGTGAGGGTGGCGGGCCCCGCGTCGCCGAAGAACTTCTGTCCGCCGGCCATACCGCCCAGCAGTACGGCGTTCCCGTCGGTGCCGATGTAGGCGGTCGGGCCCTCCACGGTCGCGACCGTCCTGGGCGTGCCGGTCTCCGGGTCCAGCCGGACGACGGTGCTGCGCTGCGGGGCCTTGTCGCTGTCCGGCGAGCACATCAGGTAGGGGACGCCACCGATGGCTGTCCGGTCGCAGTCGGCCTTCTTCCACGAGTACGTCCACAGTGACTGCCCCGTCTTGTCGTCGAGCGCGACGACGCTCTTGAAGGTCGGGGAGTTGGCGAGGACCCCGCCGTCGAACAGCACGGCGGAGGAGCGGTCGCGGCTGTCGTCCGCCAGCTCGTGCTTCCACAGCACCTGTTGCCCGTCGATGTCGAGGGCGACGAGATCGGTACCGGCCCGGGGCGCCCCCGGCTTGTGATCGGCGTAGGTGTACAGCACGCCGTCGCGTGCTCCGGGGAGCGACCCCGCCGGGGAACGGCCGCCATTGACGTCCTGGGCCTTCTGCCGCCATTCGACCTTTCCGGTACGGGCGTCCACACCGATGCCGTCGAACTCCACCCCGCGGCAGTGGACGGCACCCTTGCCCGTGGTGCAGGCGTCCCAGTACGCAGCGGGCAACGTGGTCCGCCACAGGAGCCTGCTCTCCTTGCTGACCCGCGTGGACGGTGGCTGGGTCCCGTCGCCGTCGCCCGCGCCGGTGGCGAGGACCCCGCCGAAGGTGATGCCGGCGACGCCGAGGACCGCTCCGGCGGCGCGCACGAAGTTGCGTCGACGATGGCGGCGCACGATGCGGTCGGCGACGTCCGCGGGAACGCCCGGGTCGTCCGGGGTCCACTCGTGCAGGACGTCCCGGATCACGCGGTCGAGCTGGTCGCCGTTCATGTGTGGGCTCCCTTCGGCAGGTTGCTGCTGGGGACGGTGGCCGCGACACGCTCCGGCGTGTCCAGCTCCGGGGCGAGACGGCGCAGCCGGGCCAGTGACCGGTGGGTCGTGCTGCGCACCGTGCCCACCGAGCAGCCCAGGGCCGCCGCCACCTCCGTCTCGGACAGGTCCTCGAAGTAGCGCAGCACCAGCATCGTGCGCTGCCGCGGGGTCAGCCGGGCGAGCGCCTGCCCCACGGTGATCCGCAGGTCGGCGGCGGACGTGCCGTCGGCGACGCCGAGATGCGCCGGCGGCGTCGCGAACGTCGGCTCGCGATGGGGGCGGCGCAGGCGCCACCGGCTGATCTGCTGCCGGTACATCACCTTGCGTACGTAGCCCTCCGGATCCTCGATGTGCCGCCAGCGGCTCAGCGCCTTCATCAGGGCGATCTGCACCAGGTCCTCGGCCTCGTGCCGGTCGCCGCCGGTGAGCAGGTTCGCCAGGCGGAGCAGAGTGCTCCAGCGGCTTTCGACGTACTCCCGGAATCTCTCGTGGTCCTGCGGATCCATGGGCCCTCCCGTTCTCTGACGCACACAAGGACGCGTGGACCCCTGGCGATCTATGTCTCCCGGTTCCGGGTTTCTTCTCCTTCGTCAGAGCGCCGTCGGGGCATCGGGGCAATCTGGGGCGTCAGAAGCGCAAGCGACTTGACCCTCTATCACTCGATCGGGTGATCCAGTGGACAGGCATATCGTTTCTGCGTACCCACCGCGCCCTACCGTGCGAGTGAGGCGACCTGGACCCCGTGAGCCTGCAGCAACAGATCAGCGCGGCCTCCGCATTGCCGTGCCGCAGTGTACGGAGACCCGGACGACGTTCATGGTGAGGCCCTCATGCAGCTGCACGATTCCCGCCCTCTGCCCGCCACAGATCTGCCCGGCGCCCATGCGCGTTGCTTTCCGCTCGGCGGGGCCACGGTGGTCGAACTCCACGGGGAGATTGACGTCTTCACCGTCGGCAGGATCACCGTCGATCTCGACAGCGCGACCGGGCGGCCCGTTCCGCACGTCATCGTCGATCTGCGGCCGGTGTCCTTCATGGACTCCAGCGGCCTGCACCTGCTGAACCGCGCCCACCGTCGTGCGCGCGCCCGCAGCGGCGGTATCCAGCTGGTCAGTGACCAGCCGCGCATCCGGCAACTGCTGCAGCTCACCGCGCTGGACCACATCCCCCTCTCGGCCACCCTCGACGACACGCCCGCCGTCTCGGCCCGCCGGTAGGCGGGGCCGCGTGGGCGGCTTCAGGCCTCGCTACTTCGTGCCTCGCTACTTCGTGCCTCGCGGCTTCGGTCCTCGTGCGAGAACGCGGACGAACAGGATCGCCATGACCGCCGCGCCCGCCCACATGGCCTGCTGCCAGCCCTCGACGAAGGATTCCCGGGCGGCCCGGACCAGCGCCTGCGCCTGCGAGTCGGACCCGTGGGCGGCCGTGAGCGCGTTGGTGACGCCCTCACGGGCCCTGTCGGCTGCGGCTTCCGGTACTCCGGGGGTTCCGTCGAGCCGGGAGTCGATGGCGCCGCGGTAGCCGGCGGTCAGGACCGCTCCGAGCAGCGTGACACCGAGCGCGGTGCCGAACTCCCGCGTCACGTCGTTGAGCGCGGACGCGACACCTTGACGCTCGCGGGGCAGGGCGCTCGTGATGGCCTCGGTGGAGGGTGTCATCGTCAGCCCCATACCGGCTCCCATGGCGAGCATGCCGGGGAGGATCGAGAGGTACCCGCCGTCGACCGAAACGAGAGCGGCCATGAGGACCAGCCCCGCTCCGCCCGCGAAGATCCCCGCGGCCATCGTCGAACGGCTGCCGACACGCGCGGCCACCCGTGGCGCCAGGCCGGAGGCGGCCATCATCAGCAGCGCCATCGGCATGAGGGCCAGGGTGGAGCGGAGACCGGACCAGCCGAGCACCGCCTGGAAGTACGGGAAGAGGACGACGAAGATCCCCGCCTGCACTCCGAAGACCGTCAGGAGCGATACGGAACCACTCGCGAGACCTCGCTCCCGGAACAGGCGTACGTCGAGGAGTGGAGCCGGTCCGCGCAGCTCCCACGCCACGAACCCGGCAGCGGCGACGACGCCGACGAGGAGGCTCAGCAGCGTCGCGGGCGCGGTCCAGCCGCGTTGGGGGCCCTCGTGGAGGAAGAGGACGAGCCCGACCACCGCGACCACGGACGACAGCGAGCCGACTGCGTCGAACGGGTGGCGCGGCACCTCGCGCGAGTTCGGGATGGACCGCAGTGCCATGACGACGGCGACGGCTACAAGCACGACGGGCAGCACGAACAGCCACCGCCAGCTGGCTAGGTCGACCAGGAGGGCCGACAGGTACATCCCCAGGATGCCTCCGCCGCCGGCGACGCCCGTCCACACGCCGATCGCCTTGGCACGCTCCTCGTCCGGGAAGGTCGAGGTGATGACCGACAGGGTGACCGGCATGATCATGGCTGCGCCCACGCCGCTCAAGAAGCGTGCGGCCAGCATGATCTCGGCCGACGTGGCGAGGCCCGCTGCCGCACTCGCCACCCCGAAGAGGAGCAGGCCCGCGACCAGCATCGGTCTGCGCCCCCACCGGTCGCCCAGCGCGCCGAGCGGCAGGAGCAGCGCGGCCAGAGTGATGGTGTAGAGGTTGATGAACCACAGGACCTCGGTCTGCGAGGCGTCGAACGCGACGGTCAACTCCGGCTGGGCGACGTTCAGTCCGGACACCGAGGCGATGACAGCCATGAGCGCGACGCAGACCCCGACGAGGATGGTCCGCCGTTGTCGTGGATCCTGGATGGTCGGGTCGGGAGCCTGCGCGCCCGAGGACAGATGCGTACTCATGGGATTCCTTCTCATCGGAGTTCTTTGACGAGGGCAGGGGGATACGCCGCCGCGGCAGGGGGGCCCAGCAACGGGGGGCGCGCCATCAGGGATATGTGTTGTGTGATCTGGGGTGTGTGACCAGAGGAGTGGGATCAGGAGTGTGGGATTAGGGACGTGTGATCAGGGGCGTGATCAGGGGCGTCGGGTGGCGCGTACGACGACGTCGTGGAGGGGGAGCCCTCGGCCCCCGCGGCCGGTGAGCGTACGAAGACACTCTTCGGCGGTGACGATCTCCCACTCCGTACCGTCCAGGCGCGCGGTGATGGCCTCGGAGGTGGCCGACGCCTCGGCGGGAGGGTGGTGGCCGTGGCCGTGGCCGTCGGGGCCCGGGGTGTGCAGATGCCCCACGATGAGGAGCGTGCCTCCGGGGGCCACCCAGCCGGCGATGCGGTCGTAGAACTCCAGCTGGGGCATCGCCGGGTGGGCGTAGTGGGTCATGACCAGGTCGAACTGCTCGTCCGGGCTCCAGTTGCCCAGATCCGCCTCGACCCATCGCACGCTGTCGGGGGCACCGCTCGCCGCTTCGCGCCCTGCGGCACGGGCGAGGGCCTCGGTGGAGAGGTCGGCCGCGGTGACACGCCAGCCACGGGCGGCGAGCCAGATGGCCTCGGCACCACTGCCGCACCCCGCGTCCAGCGCCGTGCCCGGTGTCAGGCCACCGGTCTCACGAATGAGGTACGGGTTGGGCGGGTTGCCGCCCATGGATCCGGGACGGTCGGCCGATCCCTGCTGCCAGTGCCGCTCCCAGTAGTCCTTGTCGAATCCGTGCGTCACCCTTACGTCCTCCCTGCTCGTGACACCCCTCAGCGGGTGCGTTCCTCCGCTCGTGACTCGGCTCGTTCCTCGCTTGGTGCCTCGGCTCGTGCCCGGGTCGTGCTTCAGAGTGCAGACGGGTGGGGCCATTCGGCAAACGTCGTTGCCGAATGGCAAAATGGCGGCATGGGTGAAGCGATCGACCGCACTCTGGATGCCGTCGGACCGAGGCTGAAGCGTCTTCGGC
>NZ_JBHWZP010000437.1:0-6549 GCF_042728395.1 Streptomyces sp. NPDC060205 | reverse complement strand
CCCATGCAGTGACGGGAACGGGTAGGGGCGGCGGGGGCGAAAACAATGCCCTACCCCCCGACCCCCGCCAACCGATACGCATCCAACGCCAGCGTCATCTCGATCAGGTCCCGCGGTCGCGCCAACGACCGCGACGTCAGCTGTTCCAAGCGTCGCAGGCGGTTGAACACAGTGTTCCGGTGGCAGTACAGCCGCCCAGCCGCCCGCCCGGCGGACCCCTCACAACTCAGCCACGCGTCAAGCGTCTCCAACAGCACGGCCCGTTCCGGCGGTTCGAGTTCCAGCAGGGCACCGAACACATCCGCCACCAGCCGCGAAGCCAGCTCCGGCTGGCTGACGACGAGCGCCGTCGGCATCCGCTGATCGAGCCGCACGACGGCACTCGCGTCCGGCGGACACGTACGCAGCGCCAGTTCCGCGAGCCGCCGCGCCCGCCCCAGCTCGGCGAGCCCGGCGACCACGGGACTGATCCCGCCGGGACCGGAGCAGCGCCCGTCGAGCGCCCGGGCGACCCCGTCGAGGCCCTGCCCGGGCCCGAGGGCCACCACCCCCACCTCGCAGTCGGCCCGCATCCGCCAGACGAACCGCAGCCCCGCCCCCTCCACGGGCCGCCGCAACGGCTCGCGCCGCTCCGAGCGCAGCACGACCACCGCGTACGGTCCCCGCTCGGGCAGGTCGAGACCGGCGGCGGCGCGCGCCGCGAGACCGGGCGCCTCCTGGCCCTCAAGGAGCGCGTCGAGCAGCGCCTGGAGCCGTTCGTCGGTACGCCGCCGCAGCTCCATCTCGGTCGCCCGGTACGCCTCGGTCGCCGCCGCGGCCTGCGCGTCCACGGCGGACCACACCATGGTCGCCGACCGCATCAGCACCCCGAGACGCTCCGGCTCCTTGCCGGTCGCCGCCTCAAGGAGCGCGTCCCACACCAGATAGCCCGCGGAGCGGTACGCGTGCACCAGCAGTTCCAGCGGCAGGCCCTGCTGGGCCCGGCGCCGGCCCGCGTCCTCCGCGTACTCCAGATCACGGCGGGGCGAGTCCCGGGGCGCGGAGATCGTCTCGATGCCGATCCGCATCGCGTCCTGGGCCTCCCGCCACTGCTGGTCGTACGGCAGGAACTCCCCGTAGACGGGGGAGTGTTCGGCCAGTTGCCGCATGTGCTCGTCGACCAGCTCCGGCAGCCGCTCCAGCAGCGCCGTGCAGGACTCGGCGAGCAGCTTCCAGTCATGACCGGTACGCCTTCTGCGGGCTCCCATGGCCGGAGGATGCCACCTGTCCGCCGCCCCGCACAGGCCCCTGACACGCGGTGTTGTGCGCGCGCACAACGCCCGCCCGCGCCCGCTGGTCACCCGCAGCGATTCGCCCGCGCCCCGTGGACGGACGCCCCTGCCGGTGCTGTGGTGAGCGCCACACCGGACGTGAACACACCGGACGTGAACACGCCGGGTGCGAGCCGAGCGGGAGCGCGATGACCGCGATGACAGGGGGAATGCCATGGGTGGGTCGGGGCTGGCCGTACGGGACCTGTCGGTCGGATACGGGCCCGTACGGGCACTGCGCCAGGTGTCCCTGGAGGTGCCGGAAGGAGCCGTGGTCACGGTCCTCGGCGGCAACGGCGCGGGCAAGACGACCCTCCTGCGGGCCATCTGCCGGACCCTGTCCTTCCACGGCGGCGCGGTCACCGGCGGCACGGTCGAGTTCGACGGCCGCCCTCTCGGCGGCCTCCCGCCGGACCGTGTGGTGGCCGCCGGGATCTCCCAGATCCCGGAAGGGCGCCGGGTGTTCGCCCGGATGACCGTCGCCGACAACCTGCGCGCCGGGGCGCTCGGGGCCACCGGTGGCCGCGCCGCGCGGGCCGCCGCCCTGCGCCGCGTGCACGAACTGTTCCCCGTCCTCGCCGACCGCGCCCAGCAGCACGCCGGTCTGCTGTCCGGCGGGGAGCAGCAGATGCTGGCGGTCGGACGGGCCCTGATGGCCGCCCCGAGGATGCTGCTCCTGGACGAACCGTCCCTGGGACTTGCCCCGTTGATGGCGGCCCGGATCGCCGAGACGGTACGGGAGATCAACACCCAGGGCACCTCGATCCTGCTCGTCGAGCAGAACGCCGCACTGGCCCTGCGCCTCGCCACCCGCGCGTACGTCCTGGAGGTCGGCGAGGTCACCCTGTCGGGGCCCGCCGACGAACTGGCCGCCTCCGACGAGGTGCGCCGCCGCTACCTGGGCGTGGTCGACGAGGACGCGGCGGCCGACGCCGAGCGGGCCCGCGCCTCGCACCCGGCGCTGACCCGATGGAAGGGGTGAGCACCTCACCATGACGAACGACGCACCACCGCAGTCCACTTCACCCGGCTCCGACACGGACGTACCACCGCTTCAGGTACGGGACCTGACCGTGCGCTTCGCCGGTCTGACCGCCCTGGACGCCGTGAACTTCACGGTCCGCCCCGGCACCGTGCACGCCCTCATCGGCCCCAACGGAGCCGGCAAGTCCACCTGCTTCAACGTGCTGTCCGGCGTCTACCGCGCCACCTCGGGCAGCGTCCGCCTCGGCGGGCACGAACTGACCGGCATGCCTCCGCACCGCATCGCCGATCTGGGCGTCGCCCGCATCTTCCAGAACCTGGCCCTGCCCCCGCTCGCCACGGTCGAGGACAGCCTCCTGCTGGGCCGCCACCGGCTGACCCGCACCGGCTTCCTCGCCGCGGGCCTGAAGCTGCCCGCGGCGGCCCGTGAGGAGCGCCGTCACCGTGAACGCGTCCGTGAGATCGCCGAGTTCGTCGGCATCTCGTCCTGCCTCGGCCGTCCGGCGGGCTCACTGCCGTACGGGCAGCAGAAGCTCGCCGAACTCGCCCGCGCCCTGTGCATGGAGCCCCGGCTGCTGCTCCTGGACGAACCGGTCGCGGGCATGACCGCCGACGAACGGATCCGCACCTCCGCCGTGATCGCGGGGGTCCGCGACAGCCTCGGCATCTCGATCGTCCTGGTGGAACACGACATGGGGGTGGTGATGCGGCTCGCCGACGCGGTGACCGTACTCGACTTCGGGCGCCGCATCGCGGACGGCGCCCCCGCCGACGTACAGAACGATCCGGCGGTCGTACGCGCCTATCTGGGGGAGCGCTCCGAGGAACCCGAAGGGGCCGGGCGCTCCGGGAAAGAGGAGACCACGTCGTGAGCACCTTCGCCGAACTCCTCCTCAACGGGCTGTCGATGGGGTCGGTCTACGCCCTCATCGCGCTGGGCTTCGTGGTCATCTTCCGGGCCACCGAGGTCGTGAACTTCGCCCACGCGTCCCTGCTGCTGGCCGGCGGGTACATCACCGCGGTCCTCCACGACGACATCGGCTTCTGGCCCGCCCTGCTGGCCGGGATCGCCGGGGCAGCGCTGGTCGGGGCGGCCGTCGAGTTCTTCGTGATGCGCCGCTACCGGGGCTCCGACCACAGCGTCCTCGCCATCGTCACCATCGGTGTGGACATCCTGCTCACCACGGAACTCACCCGCCGGATCGGCACCGACGTCCTGCCGCTCGGCGACCCGTGGGGCGACGACGTCCTCACCATCGGCTCCATCTCGCTGGCCCACACGCGCATCGCCGCCTTCGTCACCGCGGGCCTGCTCATCACGGCCTTCCTGCTCACCTTCCGGTACACCTCCTGGGGCGTGGCCATGCGGGCCGCCGCCGAGAGCACGGAGACGGCCGCGCTGATGGGCGTACGGCTCGGACGGGTCTCGCTCGGCGCCTGGGCCGTGGCGGGCGGACTCGCCGCCGTCGCCGCCCTGTTCCTGACCGTCTTTCCCACCCCGGGCCTGGAGCGGGCCACCTCGCTCGCCGCCCTCAAGGCCTTCCCCGCCGCCATCCTCGGCGGCCTCGACTCCACCACCGGAGCCCTCGTCGGCGGCCTGATCGTCGGCGTCACGGAATCCCTCGCGACCGGCTACCAGAGCGAACTGTCCTTCCTGGGGCGGGGACTGGGCGATGTCGCCCCCTACCTCGTGATGACCGTGATCCTGCTCGTCCGGCCCGCCGGGCTGTTCGGCACGAAGGAGCTGGCCCGTGTCTGAGACACCCGTCTCCGAGGCACCGGTGTCCGAAGCACCCGCCTCCGAGACCCCCGCCCGCCGCCCCCTGCGGCTCCCTACTCGCGCCCGTACGTACGTCTGGGCGGCCGGCGCCCTGCTGCTGCTCGTCCTGCCCTTCTACCTGGACCGGTTCTGGCTCCAGGCGGGCCTGTTCGCGATGGCCGCGGCGATCGGCGCGATCGGGCTCAACCTGCTCACCGGCTCCACCGGCCAGCTCTCCATGGGCCACGCCTTCTTCCTCGCGGTCGGCGCGTACGGCTACTGCGTGTTCGCCGCGGACGGCGGTGACGGGCTCACCGGCCTGGGCCTGCCGACCTGGCTCGCGGCCGTCCTCGCCGTCCTGGTCGCGGGTCTGGCCGGCGGCCTCTTCAGTCCCATCGCGGGGCGCCTGCGCGGCGCCTACCTGGGCATCGCCACCCTCGCGCTGATCTTCATCGGCCAGCACGTGCTGTTCAACGCCAAGGACCTCACCGGCGGCTTCAACGGCCGTGACGTACCGCCCCTGAGCCTGTTCGGGCTGACCTTCGACGACAGCGAACTCCTCGTCGCGAACGTCCCGTTCGGCTCCGCGGAGAAGCTCTGGTACGTGGCACTCGTGCTGCTCCTCGGCGGCGCGCTCTTCGCCCGCGGGGTGCTGCGCGGGCGCCCCGGACGCGCCATGAACGCGATCCGCGACCACCGCATCGCGGCCGGTGTCATGGGCGTCCCCGTGGCCCGCTACCGGGCCGCCGTCTTCGTCCTGTCCTCGATGTACGCGGGCCTCGCGGGCGTCCTGCTCGCCCTGGTCTTCCAGCGGACGGTGCCGGACTACTTCGGCATCACGCTGTCGCTCGAATACCTCGCCATGATCGTCATCGGCGGGCTCGGCTCGGTCTCGGGGGCGGTGATCGGCGCGGTGTTCGTCTCCGTGCTGCCACAGCTGCTGACCCGCTACAGCGATGCGCTGCCCCTGGTCTCCGCCCCCGGTACGGGCGGGATCGCACCCGGGGAGGCATCCCGGTACCTCTACGGCGCCGCCATTGTCGTGGTGGTGCTCTTCCTTCCCGGCGGCCTGGTCAGGGTGGCCGCCGGGCGACGCTTCAGGACCGATCCAGGGGAGGAACGATGAGCACGATGAACACGGCCCGCACGACCAGGGTGGCCGCCGGGGCGATCGCGGCGCTGCTGCTGCTGTCCGGCTGCAGCTCCAAGGCCAAGGATGACGACAAGAAGGGCGACACCGCCGCGGGCGAGGTGAAGACCGGCGAGGGCATCTCCGGCAAGACCATCTCGCTGGGCGCCCTCACCGACATGACGGGCGTCTACGCGACCCTCGGCAAGAGTGTCACCCAGGCCCAGCAGCTCTATGTGAAGCAGCTGAACGCCGACGGGGGCGTATGCGGCTACAAGGTCGAGCTGACCGTCCGCGACCACGGCTACGACCCGCAGAAGGCCCTCTCCGCGTACACCGAGCTGGCGCCCAAGGTGCTCGGGTTCGCCCAGTTCATCGGCTC
This sequence comes from Streptomyces sp. NPDC060205, assembly GCF_042728395.1. NCBI lineage: Bacteria > Bacillati > Actinomycetota > Actinomycetes > Kitasatosporales > Streptomycetaceae > Streptomyces > Streptomyces sp. NPDC060205. The sequence goes on along the minus strand of NZ_JBHWZP010000437.1, from coordinate 985 downwards.
GCCGTTCGTCGCCGCCGCCAAGCCGCGCATCGACGGCCAGGACAAGGGCCTGGTCCTGCCGCAGGCCTGGTCGTCCGCCCTGCTCGGCAGCCCGTACATCCGGGTCATCGGGTCCACGTACGACATCGAGACGATCAACGCCGTCGACTTCCTGATGAAGGAGAAGGGCCTCAAGAAGGGCGACAAGCTCGGGCACGTCTACTTCGAGGGCGACTACGGCGAGAGCGCGCTGGCCGGCTCCAAGCACATCGCTGAGGAGGCCGGGCTGACCGTCGTCGAGCAGAAGATCAAGCCGACCGACAACGACATGACCGCGCAGGTCGCGGCCCTGAAGAAGGCCGGTGTCAAGGCGGTCGTGCTCAGCGCGGGCCCCCGCCAGGCGGCCTCCCTGGTCGGCGTCGCCGCGGCCGGCGGCTTCAACGTCCCGATCATCGGCAACAACTCGGCCTTCGCCCCGCAGCTGCTGGCCACCCAGGCCGGTCCGGCCCTGGCGAAGAACTACTGGGTGGCCTCGCCGTCACTGCCCATCGGCGCGGACACCCCGGGCGCCGAGAAGCTGGTCGCCGACTACAAGAAGGCGTACCCCAAGGATTCCCTGGACAACGGTGTGGTCGCCGGCTGGACGGCCGCCGCCGCGTTCGGCGAGGCCCTGAAGAAGGCCTGCGCGTCCAAGGACCTGACCCGTGAGGGCGTGGACAAGGCCCTGCTGACCATCGACGCCCTGGACACGGGCTTCGGCATCCCCCAGAACTTCACCGACCCCAAGGCCCCCTCCTCCAAGGAGAGCGTCATCCTCCAGCCGGACAAGTCGGTGACGGGCGGAATGAAGGTGGTCCAGCAGCCGGCGGCCTCGACGGTGGCGGAGGCATACACACCGAGCGCGTAAAAGCCCTGAGGGGCCCGCTGGGGCCCCTTCAGGGGCGCGGGGAACTGCGCGACCAGCCCCCACGCACCCGCACGGTGACGCACAGGAGAAGGGCCCCGG
>NZ_JBHWZP010000436.1:0-6569 GCF_042728395.1 Streptomyces sp. NPDC060205 | reverse complement strand
CCCCTGAAAAGGGGCGCGCGGAACGGCGCAGTCTTTTGCCCTTCAGGGGCGCGGGGAACTGCGCGGCCGGCCCCCACCGGCCCGCAGCAGAACCCCTACCCCCAAGTGATCAACCGCTTCGGCTGTTCAAGAACCGCCGCCACATCCGCGAGCACCTTCGACCCCAGCTCCCCGTCGACCAGCCGATGGTCGAAGGACAGCGCAAGGGTCGTGACCTGCCGAGCCTTGACCTTCCCCTTGTGGACCCACGGCTGCAACTTGATGGACCCGACGGCGAGGATCGCGGACTCACCGGGGTTGAGGATCGGCGTACCCGTGTCGACCCCGAACACCCCGACGTTGGTGATCGTCACCGTCCCGCCCTGCATGGCCGCCGGCGACGTACGCCCCTCACGGGCCGTGCCGACCAGCTCGCCCAGCGCCTCGGCGAGCTCCGGCAGCGTCTTGGCGTGCGCGTCCTTGATGTTCGGCACGATCAGACCGCGCGGCGTGGCCGCCGCGATGCCCAGGTTCACATAGTGCTTCCGCACGATCTCCTGGTTGGCCTCGTCCCATGCGGCGTTCACGTCCGGATGGCGCTTGATGGCGACCAGCAGAGCCTTGGAGATCAGCAGCAGCGGGTTCACCCGCAGCCCCTGCATGTCCTTGTCCTGCTTGAGCTCCTCGACCAGCTTCATCGTGCGCGTCACGTCGACCGTGACGAACTCGGTGACATGCGGCGCGGTGAACGCCGAGCCGACCATCGCGGCGGCGATCGCCTTACGGACACCCTTGACCGGGACACGGGTCTCCCGCACGCCGTCGTACGAGGCGGGCGGGGCGAGCGGGGCCGTGGCCGGAGCACCGACGGGAGCCGGTGCCGTCGCGGGCGCCGCGGTGACCGCGGGCTCCTCGACGGAGGCCGGAGCGGGGGCCGGGGCGGGGGCCACCGCCGCGTGCACGTCCTCGCGGGTGATGATCCCGTCCGGACCGGAGGGCGTGACCGCCGCCAGATCCACCCCGAGGTCCTTGGCCAGCTTGCGCACGGGAGGCTTGGCGAGCGGACGGGCCGCGGGGGCCGCGTGTCCGTTCAGCTCCTTCTGGACCGCCTCGGCCGCGGCTGCCGCTTCCGGCTGCTGGGCCGGCACGCCCCGGCGGGGGCGGCGCTTGGTGGAGGCCACCGAGACCCCGTACCCGACGAGGACCGGCTTGCGGCCTTCCGGCTCGGACTCGGCCTGCGCGGAAGCCGCGAGGGCCGGAGTCGCGGCCGGAGCCGCCGGCGCAGGGGTCACCGGAGCCGTCACGGCCGCGGCCGGAGCGGGCGAAGCAGCCGGAGCCGCCCCGCCGCCCACCTGCACCGCGATGATCACCTGGCCGACGTCCACCGTCGTCCCCTCGGGGAAGCGCAGCTCGTGCACCACTCCGTCGTAGGGGATCGGCAGCTCGACGGCGGCCTTGGCGGTCTCGACCTCGCAGACCACCTGCCCGTCGGTGACCGTGTCACCGGGCTGGACGTACCACTTGAGGATCTCCGCCTCGGTCAGGCCCTCGCCCACATCGGGCATCTTGAACTCGCGCAGCCCCGAGGCCGTTTCAGTCATCGTCGTCACGACCTTCTCCTCAGTACGCCAGCGAGCGGTCGACGGCGTCGAGCACCCGGTCCAGGCCCGGCAGGTACTCGTCCTCCAGGCGGGCCGGCGGATACGGGGCGTGATAGCCGCCGACCCTGAGCACCGGTGCCTCCAGGTGGTAGAAGCTCCGCTCGGTGATCCGGGCCGCGATCTCCGCGCCCGTCCCGAGGAACACCGGCGCCTCGTGCACCACGACCAGGCGGCGGGTCTTCTCGACCGAGGCCTGGACGGCGTCGAAGTCGATCGGGGACATCGACCGCAGGTCCAGCACTTCGAGGGACTTGCCCTCTTCCGCCGCAGCCGCCGCGGCCTCCTGGCAGACCTTCACCATCGGCCCGTACGCGGCCAGCGTCAGATCGGTGCCCTCGCGGACCACGCGCGCCTTGTGCAGCGGGAAGGGGATCGCCTCGCGGTCCACCTCGGACTTGTCCCAGTAGCGCCGCTTCGGCTCGAAGAAGATCACCGGGTCGTCGCTGTGGATGGCCTGCTGCATCATCCAGTAGGCGTCGCCCGCGTTCGAAGGAGAGACCACCTTCAGGCCCGCCACGTGCGCGAAGAGCGCCTCGGGGGACTCGGAGTGGTGCTCGACCGCGCCGATGCCGCCGCCGTACGGGATGCGGATGACGACGGGGAGCTTGATCTTGCCGAGCGCCCGCGCGTGCATCTTCGCGAGCTGCGTGACGATCTGGTCGTACGCCGGGAAGACGAAGCCGTCGAACTGGATCTCCACGACCGGGCGGTAGCCGCGCAGCGCGAGGCCGATCGCGGTGCCGACGATGCCCGACTCGGCGAGCGGGGTGTCGATGACCCGGTCCTCGCCGAAGTCCTTCTGCAGGCCGTCGGTCACCCGGAACACTCCGCCGAGCTTGCCGACGTCCTCGCCCATGATCAGGACCTTGGGGTCCGCGTCGAGGGCCGTGCGCAGCGATTCGTTGATCGCCTTGGCCAGCGCCATCTTTTCCGCTGTCATCGCTGAATGCCCTCCCCTTCATCGGCGAACGACGCCTGGTAGGCGGCGAACTGGGCCCGCTCCTCGTCGACGAGCGCGTGCCCGTCCGCGTACGCGTTCTCGAAGATGGCGAAGCGGTCCGGGTCCGGCATGGCACGGACGACTTCGCGTACTCGTTTGCCCAACGCCTCGCTCTCGGCTTCGAGTTCCGCGAAGAATCCCTCGTCCGCGTGGTTTGAGGCCTCCAGGTACGTGCGCAGGCGCAGGATCGGGTCCTTCGCCTCCCAGGCCTCGCGCTCCTCGTCGGCCCGGTACTTGGTCGGGTCGTCGGAGGTGGTGTGGGCGCCCATGCGGTAGGTGTACGCCTCGACGAGGGTCGGCCCCTCGCCCCGGCGGGCCCGCTCCAGCGCCCACTTCGTGACGGCGAGGCAGGCCAGGACGTCGTTGCCGTCGACGCGGACGCCCGGGAAGCCGTACCCCTGCGCGCGCTGGTAGAGCGGGACGCGGGTCTGGCGCTCGGTGGGCTCGGAGATCGCCCACTGGTTGTTCTGGCAGAAGAACACGACGGGCGCGTTGTAGACCGCGGAGAAGGTGAACGATTCAGCGACGTCGCCCTGGCTGGAGGCGCCGTCCCCGAAGTACGCGATCACGGCCGAGTCGGCGCCGTCCTTGGCGACGCCCATGGCGTAGCCGGTGGCGTGCAGCGTCTGCGAGCCGATGACGATCGTGTACAGGTGGAAGTTGTTGCTGTTCGGGTCCCAGCCGCCGTTGTTCACGCCTCGGAACATGCCGAGCAGGTTGGCCGGGTCGACGCCGCGGCACCAGGCGACGCCGTGCTCGCGGTAGGTCGGGAAGACGTAGTCGTCCTCGCGGGTGGCCCGCCCGGAGCCGATCTGGGCGGCCTCCTGGCCGAGCAGCGAGGCCCACAGGCCCAGCTCGCCCTGGCGCTGCAGGGAGGTGGCCTCGGCGTCGAACCGCCGGGTGAGCACCATGTCGCGGTACAGGCCGCGCAGCTCTTCGGGGGTGATGTCGGCTACGTACGCGTCATATTCGCCATTCTTGACGCGCTTCCCCTCGGGGGTCAGCAGCTGTACGAGGTCCGGCTGGGCGCCCGGCGGCTTCTTCGCAGCGGTGCGCTTTGTACCGGCGCTGCGTCGCGGCTTGCGCGCGGCAGTGCTCTCCACGGTCACGTGTGCTCCTCCGTCGGTCCGGCCCCCGGGGTTGCCGGGAACTGGGGTTCCCCCAGCTCGTCGAGAACCGGGGGAGCGGCTCGCCTGGTCCTCGTACCCGTGCACGGGGTGGGTGCCCTCGGCCGGGAACAGGCGTGACAGGTGCCCCGGCGAGCGCCCTGCAACAAGCACGTTACCCAGTGCTTCACAATTCTGTGAAACCCCTCCTGACCTGCGTTTTTGTTCGGAGTTCCAAGTACTTTTCACTCGGACTTCCAACTAGTTCGCACACGTCGGGAACAGTCGCTGGTCACAGCACTGGTAACAGCCTGGCAGGGGGCCGGAACACCGGCACGTTATCCCGGTCACCCCGGGGACGGGAAGGGCTCGACTGGCGCAAGCGGAAAGATCGTGTGTGAGACTGACTCCGTGCGCGAAGAGGGAAAAATCACTGTTTTTCTTCTCGACGACCATGAGGTGGTCCGCCGGGGAGTCCATGAGCTGCTCTCGATGGAGGACGACATCGAGGTGGTCGGCGAGGCCGGTACGGCGGCCGACGCGCTGGCGCGCATTCCGGCCACGCGCCCTGACGTCGCGGTGCTGGACGTGCGGCTGCCGGACGGCAGCGGGGTGGAGGTCTGCCGTGAGATCCGCTCCAAGGACGAGTCGATCAAGTGCCTGATGCTGACCTCCTACGCCGACGACGAGGCCCTCTTCGACGCGATCATGGCGGGCGCCTCGGGCTACGCGCTCAAGGCGATCCGCGGCGACGAACTGCTCTCGGCGATCCGGGACGTGGCGGCCGGCAAGTCCCTGCTCGACCCGGAGGCGACCGCCCGCGTCCTGGAGCGGCTGCGCGACGGAGGAAGCCCCAAGGGGGACGCCAGGCTCGCCAAGCTCACCGACCAGGAGCGCAGGATCCTCGATCTGATCGGCGAGGGGCTCACCAATCGCGTGATCGGCGAGCGACTGCACCTGGCGGAGAAGACCATCAAGAACTACGTCTCCAGCCTGCTGGCCAAGCTCGGCATGGAGCGGCGCGCGCAGGCCGCCGCCTACGTGGCCCGGATGCAGGCGGGCCGCCAGCAGTGAGCTGAGGCCGCGGCACGGCGGGAGCCCCGCGGCGGGCAACCCCGCGGCGGGAGCTTCGTGACGTGAACCCTCGCGGGGGGGGAATCTCGCGGCCGGGAACGGGACCTACGGCCCTCGCACAGGGGCCCGGCGCCCCTTCTCCCGCCGCCCCCGGCTCCCGCAGATTGGGGGCATGCCGACCGACCAGCACCTCGCCGCCGGCCTGCTCGGCCGCGTCGCGTACGGCCGGGTGGCGGCCAGCGTGCGCGCACTGCCCTTCCTGGCACCGGCCCGCCATGTCGTCGTGGGCGACCGGCTCCTGCTGAGGATGCACGGGGGCCACGGGCACCACCGGGTGTGCGCGGGCAGTGTCGTCGCGTACGGCGCGGACAACCTGGCCTCCGCCCCCGCGGGCACGGAGCGCTGGTCGGTCCAGGTCGTCGGATGGTGCGAGAGCGCCGAACCGACCGACGCCCTGCTCGCACGCTTCGGCCCCGGCCCGCTGCGCGTGGACGGCAGCCCCTTCGAGGCCGTCTACCTGGAGATCGCGCCCAGCATGGCCACCGTGCACTCCCTGGGCGTCGCCCTGGAGCACCCGAACGAGCACAATAAGTAATGAGAACGATACGGAGGGTCCCTCCGGTGCCCTAACATCTGGCGCGTGCCGCGCTCATCTGTTTCACCCGCTCCCTCCCCCGCACCCCCGCTGGGCGCCCTGCTGCGCCGGTACGCCGCCGGGGCACCGCTGGCCTGCAAACCCGTCGACCAGGGGCTGCTCAACCGCGGCTACCGGCTCGCCACCACCCGGGGCCGGTACTTCCTCAAGCACCACTTCGACCCCGAGACGGCCGACCCCGCGGCCATCGCCCGCCAGCACCGCGCCACCCAGCGGCTCGCCGACCTGGGCGTCCCGGTGGCCCCGCCGCTGACCGGGAAGGACGGCCGCACGGTCGCCGTGATCGGTGGCCACGCGTACGCCCTGCACCCCTGGATCGACGGGCGCCACCGCGGCGGCGCCCAGCTCACCCCCGAGCAGTGCCGCCGCCTCGGCGCCCTCCTGGGGGTCGTCCACGCGTCCCTGGAACAGGTGATGCCCCCACGGGAGTCCGAGGAGCGGGCCGACAGCGCCGACCCCGTGGACACCTTCGCGCTCATCGACGACCTGCTCGCCCGGGTACGCCGCCACCGACCCGCCGACACCTTCGACGAACTGGCCCGGCACCGCCTCCTGGAGCGGCGCACCCTGCTGGAACGGCACGCGGACCGGCTGCCCCCGCGGGGCGGCTCGGTGGGCTGGGTGCACGGGGACTTCCACCCCTTCAACGTGCTCTACAAAGGAAGTGCCCCCGCCGCGATCGTCGACTGGGACCGGCTCGGCGTCCAGCCGCAGGCCGAGGAGGCGGTGCGGGCCGCCGTGATCTTCTTCGTACGCCCCGCCGGCACGCTCGACCTGCCGAAGGTACGGGCCTACGCCCGCGCGTACCGCCGCTCCGCACGGGCCACCCCGGCCGAACTCTCGGCCGCCGTGCACCGGGTGTGGTGGGAGCGCCTGAACGACTTCTGGATACTGCGCTGGCACTACGAACGCGGGGACACCAGGGCCGACTCCCAGTTCCCCGCGGCCTCCGCGCTGGCGGTGTGGTGGACACGGGAGTACGACGCGGTGTGCGAGGCGTTCGTGGGCTGATGTGGGCTGACGTGGGCTGAGACCCCTCGCCGGTCCCGGACGAACGGCACGCGCGCGTGGAGCCCTTTTTCGGGCTCCACGCG
>NZ_JBHWZP010000435.1:0-6583 GCF_042728395.1 Streptomyces sp. NPDC060205 | reverse complement strand
GTTCCCCGCGCCCCTAAAGGCAAAAGCATGGGGCGCAGCCCCGCTTTTGAGGGGCGCGGGGAACTGCGCGGGCGACCCCCACCGGGCCCGCAGACGAAGGGGCAGGCAGGGGCGCAGCCCCGCCTTCAAGGGGCGCGGGGAACTGCGCGGCAAGCCCCCACCCACCCGCACCCGCCACAGATGCCCCACCGCCCCGTCCAGCCGCCCGACACCAAATCCCCCGCCGGCCAGGCGCCCCGCTACGCTGGCCCCCGTGAACGTCCTAGTAATCGGCGGCGGTGCCCGCGAACACGCCCTGTGCCGTTCCCTCTCCCTCGACCCCGACGTCACCGCGTTGCACTGCGCCCCGGGCAACGCCGGTATCGCCGACGTGGCCGAGCTGCACGAGGTCGACGCCCTCGACGGCAAGGCCGTGGCCGCGCTGGCCACGGACCTCGGCGCCGAGCTGGTGATCGTCGGCCCGGAGGCACCCCTCGTGGCCGGGGTCGCCGACGCCGTGCGCGAGGCGGGCATCCCGGTGTTCGGCCCCTCGCAGGAGGCCGCCCAGCTGGAGGGCTCCAAGGCCTTCGCCAAGGACGTGATGGCGGGCGCGGGCGTACCCACCGCCCGCTCGTACGTCTGCACGACCCCCGCCGAGGTGGACGAGGCACTGGACGCCTTCGGCGCCCCGTACGTCGTGAAGGACGACGGGCTCGCCGCCGGCAAGGGCGTCGTCGTCACCGACGACCTCGCAGCCGCCGCGGCCCACGCGAACGCCTGCGACCGCGTGGTCATCGAGGAGTTCCTCGACGGCCCCGAGGTCTCCCTCTTCGCGATCACCGACGGTGTGACGGTCGTCCCGCTGCAGCCCGCCCAGGACTTCAAGCGGGCCCTGGACGGCGACGAGGGTCCCAACACCGGCGGCATGGGCGCGTACTCGCCGCTGCCGTGGGCCGATCCGAAGCTGGTCGAGGAGGTCATGCAGACCGTTCTGCAGCCGACCGTCGACGAGCTGCGCCGCCGCGGCACCCCGTTCTCCGGCCTGCTGTACGCCGGTCTCGCGATCACCTCGCGCGGCGTACGGGTCATCGAGTTCAACGCCCGTTTCGGCGACCCCGAGACCCAGGTGGTCCTCGCCCGTCTGAAGACGCCCCTCTCGGGCATCCTCCTCGCGGCCGCGAACGGCACCCTCGCCGACCTCGAACCCCTGCGCTGGAGCGACGACGCGGCGGTCACCGTGGTCATCGCCTCGCACAACTACCCCGGCACCCCCCGCACCGGCGACCCCATCGAGGGCCTCGCCGAGGTGGCGGCCGAGGACGCCCCGCACGCGTACGTCCTGCACGCCGGTACGAAGCGCGACGGCGACGCCGTCCTCAGCGCGGGCGGTCGCGTGCTCTCGGTCACGGCGAGCGGCAAGGACCTCACCCAGGCCCGCACCCGCGCGTACAGGGCGGTTAGCCGGATCCGCCTCGACGGTTCCCAGCACCGTACGGACATCGCGGCGAAGGTCGCGGAAGCCGCCGCGGAGTAAACACAGTAACCCTCGGTTACGGGCTTTCACCTGCACCGTCTGCGACCACGCGACATCTCGCGCAGCACGCGCTCATGACGTGCTCAACCCCTTCGGGCCCCGGATCCGGCACAGGATCCGGGGCCCTTTCGTCAGCCACCTTTAGCCAAAGCCATTCCATCGAGTGACCGATCCCCCATCCGGCTGACGAGGGCCGGGGCCCCAACTAGGGTGCGGCGCAAAGCGTTCCGGCACTTGGCCCACCGGCATTGCGATGTCAGTCGCGGGTGCCACAGTGGGGGAGTGAGCAACACCATGGACGTCCGTCGGCGGTGGCTGGGTATGCACACGCCGGGCTGGCAGTAGGGGGTGACACCGGTCGTGTCCGGTATGGGAGTGGAGTTGGGTGCGCACACCGCGCGCTCACGGGCTCTCGCCGTGCTGCGCATCCGCAGCAGGGCGCTGGCCGTCGCCCTGCTGCCCGCGGCCGTCGCCGTCGTCCTGCTCGTCGGCGGGTCGACCGGGCACATCGACGGCCCCGGCTGGGGTGTGGTGCGCGCGGTCGTCACGGGGTTCGCCGCGTTCGTGCTGCTCTGCGCGGTGGGGGTCGCGCTGCTCGTCGCCCGTTCGCGGCCCGCCATGAGTCCGACCGTCCCGGTCGCCGAGGAGTCGGCGCCGGACCTCTACCGCATGGTGCGGGATCTGGCCGACCGCCTCGAAGTGCCCGCGCCCTCCGCGATAGCCCTCACCCCGGACTGCGACAGCTGGCTGGAGGACCGCACCCACCCGGCCCACATCCCGCCCCGCCCGGATTCCGGGGACGAGATGGAGGGCGGCCGGGTCCTGGGCCCCGCACACCGGCGTACGCCCGCCGCGCCCGTCCTCGTCATCGGCTCCCCCTTCCTGTGGTGGATGCGGGTCGGCGAGCTGCGGGCCGTGCTCGCCCCGGTCGTCGCGGGTACGGGACCCTCGGCGCACCCCGACATAGCCGCGGCCCGGCGTTTCGTACGAGGTCTCGACGCGGCCGTGGCGGTGGCCTCGGAGCCCTCGCGCGGGCCCCTGACCCGCATCGTGCTCGGGGTGGGAGGCTGGGTGGCGAGGATCATGCTGCGCGGCTGCCGCGTGCACGCCGCCGAGATGGAACGGGGCGTGGCGACCGCGGCGGCGGAGCGCGCACAGACGGTGGACTACGGCCTGCGGATCGTCGCGCAGGAGCAGGTGGGACTGGCGTACGCGGGCTGGGACCGGCTGCTGACCAGGGTCGCGCTGCCCGCCTGGCGCATGGGGCGGTGGCCGTCCCGGCTGGACGCGGGTGTCGTCGCGGCGCTCACGGAGCTGTCCCGGCGCGACCGGCTCGCCGAGGGCTTCACCTCCCGGCTCGGCGAACGGCCCGCCTGCGATCTCCTGGAGGAGCCGGGCGCGATCGACGAGGCGACGTCCTTGCTGGCCGCGCGCCTCTTCCACGGCGGCCCCGCCGAGACCGGACCCGACTGGGCGCCGGTCGACTGGGCGGAGTATCCGGACGAGGTAGTCGACCGCAAGTGGCGTACGGACGCGGCACGGCTCCACCGCGTACTGGACGGACTGGGCGTGAGCCGCGCGGCGGGCCCGGCGGCGTCGGAGCCGGAGGGGCCGACGCTGGACCGCGTCATGGACCACCTCACGTCGGCCGCGCCCTCGCTGCCGGAAGGCTCCCCGGAGTACGAGCAGCACGCCCCTGAGGGCACGGACATCGACGCGACGGCGTACGAGGCCGACGGCGGCCCGGAGAGCGACGAGGACGGCGTTCCGGCGACCGAGCGGAGCGCGGAGCTCGCGGCGGTGCTGAGCGCCGAGCTGGCGCGCGAGGAGGCCGCGACGACCGCCGGGTCCACGGCGTCTTCGGCGCCCTCGACGGCCTCCGCGGGACAGGGCGGCCCCGACCTGGCGCTCTGGGACGACGGCGCGCTGCCGCTGTTCCCCCTGCAACCGCCGCGTACGGGGCGCGAGTTGCTCGGCGACCATGTGACGGCGATGGTCTGCTGCGCGGCGATGGACACGGCCGGGGCGATGCCGGGGCTCGACTGGCTGGACGGCCCGTCGCTCCTCGTCAACGGCGAGCGCTCCGCCGACCTCGGCCCCCGCGTCCTCAGCCTCATCGAGGAGGGCGACCCCGCCCCCCTGCGAGCCTGGCTCCTGAACCTGGGAGTACGCCCGGAAAAGCCGGTCAGACTGGTCTGACCCCCAGAGCCCCCGCACCCCACCCCACCCACCCCACCCCAGGGGCGCGGGGAACTGCGCACCCAGCCCCCACGAACCCGCACGCCGCAGCGACCCCCCGCACCCCATCCCACCCAGGGGCGCGGGGAACTGCGCGCTCAGCCACGACGGACCCGCACGTCACGAACAACCCCGGCTCCGCCCATCTCTCCCCATCTCCCCACCCGCCACCAGCAATTAGCAACGAACGGTGACCGCACGCATGCGTAATGTGATGTGCTGGGTCCACCCGTGCCAGCCCGTGCACGGGAGCACACATGGGCAAGGACGTACGAGGGAGGGAACGTCACATGGGGACCGAGCAGATCCGCCGATGGGAGTCGGGAGCGCTGGCGCACGCCGTCACGGACCCATTCGGGCAGGGCCCCGTCCCCTGGCTGCGCGGCAGCGAGAACTACTTCGACGACACGGGCCACGTCGTCCCCTGGTACGTCGACCACGCCCCACCCCCCGGTGCGACCACCGCCCACGACCGCTACCGGAGCACCGGCCCGCGCGTCCCCACCCCGCGTGCGACCGCCGGAGACCCCCGCTCGGCGGACGACGTCCACCGGCAGATCAAGGGGTTCGCCTCCACCGGCGCGGTCGCCCCCGGCGAGGCCGTCGACTTCCACATCACGGTGGACCCGCCCCAGCAATTCGGCGTGGACATCTACCGCATCGGCCACTACGGCGGCGACGGCGCCAGCAAGATCACCACCAGCCCGCGGCTGGCCGGGATCGTGCAGCCCGCCCCGCTCACCGCGGACCGCACGGTCTCCTGCCACCACTGGTGGCTGTCCTGGCGGCTGCAGGTCCCGTCGTACTGGAGCATCGGCGCGTACGTCGCCGTCCTGACCACCGACGACGGGCACCGCTCCCACATCCCGTTCACGGTCCGCGACAGCCACCCCGCCGACCTGCTGCTCGTCCTGCCGGACATCACCTGGCAGGCGTACAACCTCTATCCGGAGGACGGGCGCACGGGCGCGAGTCTGTACCACGCGTGGGACGACGACGGCCGGCTGCTCGGCGAGGCCGACGCCGCGACGACGGTCTCCTTCGACCGTCCGTACGCGGGCGCGGGCCTGCCCTTGCACGTGGGCCACGCCTACGACTTCATCCGCTGGGCCGAGCGCTACGGCTACGACCTCGCGTACGCCGACGCCCGCGACCTGCACGCCGGCCGCGTCGACCCGACGCGCTACCGGGGTCTGGTCTTCCCGGGCCACGACGAGTACTGGTCGACGACCATGCGCCGTACCGTGGACGTCGCCCGCGAGCAGGGCACTTCGCTCGTCTTCCTCTCCGCCAACACCATGTACTGGCAGGTGGATCTGGCGCCCTCCGCGTCCGGCACCCCGGACCGCCTGCTCACCTGCCTCAAACGCCGTGGACCGGGCAGACCCGCGCTGTGGCGGGAGATCGACCGCCCGGAGCAGGAGCTCCTCGGGATCCAGTACGCGGGCCGGGTCCCCGAGGCCCACCCCCTCGTCGTCCGCAACGCCGACCACTGGCTGTGGGAGGCGACCGGAGCCCACGAGGGCGACGAGCTGGAGGGCATGGTCGCGGGCGAGGCCGACCGCTACTTCCCCCGGATCGCGCTCCCCGAGCACCAGGGCCGCATCCTCCTGTCGCACTCCCCGTACCGGGACACGGAGGGGACGATCCGCCACCAGGAGACGTCCCTGTACCGCGCGCACTCCGGGGCTCTCGTCTTCGCGGCGGGCACCTTCGCCTGGTCCCCGGCCCTGGACCGGCCGGGGCACACCGACGCCCGGATCCAGCGCGCCACGGCCAACCTCCTGGACCGCATCTGCAAACGCGACTGAGGCCGCCGGCCGGCGTCCCGCGCCGCCCCCTGGCCGAACCCGGACCTCCCGTACGGGAGAATCGAGGCATTCAGTCAGAACCACGGGGAGGAACCGTGTCCGGATTCGTCGAAAAGCCCGAGCCTCTTGAGGTTCCGGGTCTGGTGCACCTGCACACCGGCAAGGTGCGCGACCTGTACCAGAACGAGGCGGGCGACCTCGTGATGGTCGCCAGCGACCGCATCTCCGCGTACGACTGGGTGCTGCCCACGGAGATCCCCGACAAGGGCCGCGTCCTGACGCAGCTCTCGCTCTGGTGGTTCGACCAGCTCGCCGACCTGATGCCGAACCACGTGCTGGGCACCGAACCGCCGCCCGGCGCCCCCGCCGAGTGGCAGGGCCGCACCCTGGTCTGCAAGTCCCTGGAGATGGTCCCGGTCGAGTGCGTCGCCCGCGGCTATCTGACGGGCTCCGGTCTCGTCGAGTACAACGAGACCCGTACGGTCTGCGGTCTCGCGCTCCCGCACGGGCTGAGCGACGGCTCGGAGCTGCCCGCCCCGATCTTCACCCCGGCCACCAAGGCCGCCGTCGGCGAGCACGACGAGAACGTCTCGTACGAGGAGGTCGCCCGCCAGGTCGGCGCGGAGACCGCCGCCCAGCTGCGGCAGGCGACGCTGGCCGTCTACAGCCGCGGCCGGGACATCGCGCGCGAGCGCGGCATCCTCCTCGCGGACACGAAGTTCGAGTTCGGGTTCGACGGCGAGACGCTGGTCGTCGCCGACGAGGTGCTGACCCCGGACTCGTCCCGCTTCTGGCCGGCCGACGAGTGGGAGCCGGGCCGCGCGCAGCCCTCGTTCGACAAGCAGTACGTACGCGACTGGCTGACCTCCGCCGAGTCGGGCTGGGACCGCAAAAGCGAGCAGCCGCCGCCGGCGCTGCCCCAGCAGGTCGTGGACGCGACCCGCGCCAAGTACGTGGAGGCGTACGAGCGTCTGACGGGCACGCCCTGGACCTGAGCGAACCGCGGCGCCCACGAACGGGC
>NZ_JBHWZP010000434.1:0-6684 GCF_042728395.1 Streptomyces sp. NPDC060205 | reverse complement strand
CCTGAAAGGCGGGGCTGCGCCCCTGCCTTTCATCTTTTAGGGGCGCGGGGGACTGCGCGACCAGCCCCCACCGGCCCGCGGGATATCTTGATCCGTATGTCGACCATTCCGGCAGGAAACCCGTTGCCCAGTTCCCGGACGGAGTCCGACGGTTCGGTCGTCGTCCGGGTCCTCAGCTACAACATCCGGTCCATGCGGGACGACACCACCGCACTCGCCCGGGTGATCGCCGCCTGCGAACCGGACCTGGTCCTCCTCCAGGAAGCCCCCCGCTTCTTCCGCTGGCGCAAGAAGCTGGCCCGCCTGGCGGCGGCCTCGGGGCAGGTCGTCCTCTCCGGCGGAGCCACCGCGTCCGGCCCGGCCCTCCTGTGCTCCCTGCGCGCCACGGTCGAACGCACCGAGGACGTGCTGCTCCCCGTCACCCCCGGCCTGCACCGGCGCGGTTTCGCGACCGCCGTCGTCCGGTTCGGCGGGGCGGACGGCGCCCGCGTCGGCGTACTGAGCTGCCATCTGTCCCTTCAGAAGGACGAGCGCCACAAGCAGGGCGCCATGCTCCTGGACAGCCTCGCCGCCCTGGACACCCCGCACGCCATCGCGGGCGGCGACCTCAACGAGCGCCCGGAGGGCCGGACGTTCAAGCGTCTCGCGGCAGCGCTCCAGGACGGCTGGGCGGTGGCCCCCTGGGGCGGGGAGCACACCTCCACGCCCGGCGACCCGCATCAGCGCATCGACGCGCTCTTCGCCACCGCGGGTGTGGAGATCCTTGGCTGCGGCGTACCCCTGGACCAGCCCGGAGTGACCGAGGCGGACCTGAGGGCCGCCACGGACCATCTGCCGGTCCTGGCGGCCATCAGAATCCCCAGCGCCCGATGACGCCGGCCGCTCGATGACGCCAGGCGTCACAAACGCCAGGCGTCAGATCCGCCAAGCGTCAGATCCGTAAGGCGTCGGATCCGTAAGGCGTCGGATCCGTAAGGCGTCAGACGACCGCGCCGCGCCCCGGATCGTCCTCGTCCTCCTCGTCGCTCCGCATCCGCCCCACCAGCGTGGCGAACCCGCCGAGGAAGCCGCCGATGCCCAGCGTGGCGAGGTACCACGTCATCTCCCAGCCGAGCAGCACCGCGAGCAGCAGCAGTACCGGGCCGCCGATCACACCCAGCCAGGCGAACTTGGCCGTGGTGTCCGCGGCCGGCAGCGGGGGCGGCTCGGGCGGCACGAAGTGGCCCTCGTCGTCCTCGTCGAAGTCCTCCTCGGCCGGTTCGGACACCGAGAAGTCACGGGGACCCGCGACGCCGGGCGCGAACGCCACGGAACTGCCGAGCGGCTTCCCGGCGCCCGGCTCGTCCTTAGGGGCGGCCTTCGCGTCGGTCTCCGGGTCGGCCTCGGGACCCGTGGTGTCCGTACCGCCCTGCTTGCCCTTGGCGCCCTTGGGCGTCGCGGAGCTCTTGCCGCCGGAGTCGCCCGCGCCGGCGTCGTTCGTCTCGGGATCCAGGAGCGCCAGGTCCTCCACGGACTTGAAGGGCTTCGCGCCGGGCGGGTCCGGCGGTTCGTCGCCGTATCCGGCCACGATGGCCTCCCAGGCCGCCGCCTCGTCGAACGACGGGCCCTGCTCCCCGCCGGGTGCCGCGTCCTTCTCGTCGGGCTCGCGGTCCGCGTCGTACTCAGCCACCAGTGGCCGTCCCTTCCTGCTGACTCGCCTGACCCGCGCCGGCCTCCTTGCCGGCACCGGGTGCGAGCCGGGAGACGAAGGCGAAGCTCTCCTCGAAGATCCGGTCCGCGTCGTGGTCCAACGTCGCGACGTGGTAGCTCTGTTCCAGAAGTATCTCCGTGACATCCACGGACGACACCCGGCTGAGGATGCGGGCCGAGTCGGCGGGCGGCACGACATGGTCCTGCGGGCTGTGCAGGAGCAGCATCGGCTGGGTCACCTGCGGCAGCTCGCCGTCGAGGAGCCGGTAGAAGTTACGCATCGAGTGGGCCGCGTGCAGGGGCACCTTGTCGTAGCCGATCTCGATCCCGCCGTCCTTGGCGATGTCGCTGGTGATGCCGTCCACCGTCCTGACGAAGTGACGGATCACCGGCAGGGCGTACGCCGCGAGGCCGTGCACCTTGTTCGCCGGGTTGACGACCACTATGCCGCCGACCTCGTCACCGTGCTTGGCGGCGAGCCGCAGGGTGAGCGCGCCGCCCATGGAGAGACCGAAGACGAAGACCCGGGAGCAGCGCTCGCGCAGGGCGCGCAGCTCGCGGTCCACTTCCGCGTACCAGTCCTGCCAGCCCGTGAGCTGCATGTCCTCCCAGCGCGTGCCGTGCCCGGGGAGCAGCGGCAGCGAGACGGTGAGACCGCGCTCGGCGAGATACTCCGCCCAGGGGCGCAGCGACTGCGGGGAACCCGTGAAGCCGTGGCAGAGGAGGACCCCGACCTCTCCCCCCTCGTGGTGGAACGGCTCAGCTCCGGGAAGGACCGGCACCTTCGGTCTCCTGTTCGTTCAAGGGCGACGCGACGATCACCCCGAAGCTTCGAGGCGTACTTCACCGTACGCGACCGCACTGACACCGACCAGGGCCGTCGGGCCCATTGACCGTGCTCCGGGTTAAGGTCTGATCGACAGACACAGGAGGCACTCGGGTGATCTACGGCGCAATGAAGTTTTCCATCGGAGGGCCCCTGAAGCTCGCCTTCAGGCCCTGGGTGGAAGGCCTCAGGAACATTCCCGCCGAGGGCCCGGCCATCCTGGCGAGCAACCACCTCTCGTTCTCGGACTCGTTCTTCCTCCCCGCGGTCCTCGACCGCAAGGTCACCTTCATCGCGAAGGCGGAGTACTTCACCACCCCCGGGGTCAAGGGCCGGATGACCGCCGCCTTCTTCAAGGGCGTCGGCCAGCTGCCGGTGGACCGCTCAGGCGGACGCGGTGCGGGCGAGGCGGCGGTCAAGAGCGGTATCGACGTCGTCGAGCGCGGCGAGCTCTTCGGTATCTACCCGGAGGGCACCCGCTCGCCCGACGGCCGCCTCTACCGGGGCAAGCCCGGCGGGCTCGCGCGGGTGGCGCTGGCCACCGGGGCGCCCGTCATCCCGGTCGCCATGATCGACACGGAGAAGATCCAGCCGCCCGGCAAGGTGATGCCCAAGCTGATGCGCCCGGGCATCCGCATCGGCGAACCGCTGGACTTCAGCCGCTACAGCGGGATGGAGCACGACCGTTTCGTGCTGCGCGCGGTGACCGACGAGGTCATGTACGAGATCATGAAGCTCTCCGGACAGGAGTACGTCGACATCTACGCGACGGCCGCCAAGCGGCAGATCGCGGAGGCGGCGAAGGCACAGAAGCAGGCCCAGAAGGAAGCGCAGAAGGAGCAGACCGGCTCGTAGACCTGGACGCGGCCGCGGGGGATGGGGTACTGGGGGACATGGCCAAGCGCGAGAGAGTCATGAGGATGTCGGTCGAGCAGCCGCTGTGGCGCGCGCTCACGGGATACCGCGTCCTGACGCTGTTCTACGCGATCGGTCTCTTCGTCGCGAAGAACGACGAGTTCGTCCGCCCCGAAGTGGCCATCGGCTACTACGTGCTGCTCGCCGCCTGGACCTTCGCCACCCTCCCCAAGGTGGCCAACGCGCAGAGCTGCACCAAGCCCTTCCTCGCGGCCGATCTGACCGTCGCCCTCACCGGCATCCTGCTCACCCCGGTCGCTGACGCCCACGACCGGATCGTGGCGGGCGGCCCGACCCTCCCGTCGATATGGACCGCGGGCGCGGTGCTGGCGTTCGCCATCAAGGGCGGCTGGCGCTGGGCGGCCTTCGCCTCGGCGCTCGTCGGCGTCGCCAACGTCCTGCAGCGCGGCGCGCTCAGCGAGGACACCCTCCACAACGTGCTGCTGGTCTGGGTCGCCTCCATCGCCATCGGATACGTCGTCGAGGTCGCCCGCGCCTCCGAGCGCACCCTGGCCCGCGCCCTGGAGATCGAGGCGGCGACCCGCGAACGCGAGCGGCTGGCCCGTGACATCCACGACGGCGTCCTCCAGGTGCTCGCCATGGTGCAGCGGCGCGGCTCCGCGATCGGCGGGGAGGCGGCGGAGCTGGGCCGTCTCGCCGGCGAACAGGAGGTCGCGCTGCGCACCCTGGTCTCCGGCGGACTCGTACCCGTCTCGCGGCTCTCGGAGGACGAGACCGAGGGAGCCGTCGTCCGCGCGGTGGACGAGCCGGACCCGCAGGACGACCTGGCCCTACGCGATCTGCGCCCGCTGCTCGCCCCGTACGCCACCGCGAAGGTGACGTTCTCCGAGCCGGGGACCCCGGTGCCGCTCCCGGCCGGTGCCGCGAGGGAACTGGCCGCGGCGGTCGGCGCGGCCCTGGACAACGTCCACCGCCACGTGGGCGAGGACGCCCGGGCCTGGATCCTGGTCGAGGACGAGCCGGACGAGGTGATCGTGACCGTACGGGACGACGGCCCCGGCATCCCCGAGGGACGGCTCGCCCAGGCCGAGGGGGAGGGGCGCCTCGGGGTGGCCCTGTCGATCCGGGGACGGCTGCGGGAGATCGGCGGCACCGCCGAGCTGATCTCGGTGCCGGGCCAGGGCACGGAAGTGGAACTGAAGGTACCGAAGCAGGCACCGAAGGCCTCGAAGGGGCCCGAGGGCACACGGGGGAAGGCGGAGAAGGCATGACCGAGGGACAAGGACAGTCGTCGAGGTCGGGGCCGGGAGCGGGAGCGGGAACGGAACAGGGGCGGGCCCCGATCCGGGTCATGGTGGTCGACGACCATCCCATGTGGCGCGACGCGGTCGCCCGGGACCTCGCCGAGTCCGGGTTCGACGTGGTCGCGACCGCGGGCGACGGCGAACAGGCGGTGCGCCGGGCCCAGGCCGCCGGACCCGACGTCCTCGTACTGGACCTGAACCTGCCCGCCAAGCCCGGTGTGCAGGTCTGCAAGGAACTCGTCGGCCTCAACCCCGCCCTGCGCGTCCTTGTCCTGTCCGCGAGCGGCGAGCACGCCGACGTCCTGGAGGCGGTCAAGTCCGGCGCCACCGGCTACCTCCTCAAGTCGGCCTCCACGGAGGAGCTGATCGACGCGGTGCGCCGCACGGCCGTCGGCGACCCCGTCTTCACGCCGGGCCTCGCGGGCCTGGTCCTCGGCGAGTACCGCAGACTCGCCTCCGACCCGGGCCCCGCCACGGGAGGCGACGGCGAGCCGAGGGCCCCGCAGCTCACCGAGCGGGAGACCGAGGTGCTCCGGCTGGTGGCCAAGGGCCTGAGCTACAAGCAGATCGCCGAGCGCCTGGTGATCTCCCACCGCACGGTGCAGAACCACGTCCAGAACACCCTGGGCAAGCTGCAGTTGCACAACCGCGTGGAGTTGGTGCGCTATGCCATAGAGCGGGGCCTCGACGACGCGTAAACCCACCGATACACACCAACGAGTGATGACGGGTGATCAACTCCCGCACATTGCATCGGAATTGACCTTCCGCCCTCTCCTGGAGTGACCTGGATCACTATTAGCGTGAGTTCCGTCAGCCAACCATGGCGAAGGGACTTTCCATGCGGGTCGGAGTACTGACCGGAGGCGGCGACTGCCCCGGGCTCAACGCCGTCATCCGGGGCATCGTCCGCAAGGGCGTGCAGGAGTACGGCTATGACTTCACCGGCTTCCGGGACGGCTGGAGGGGTCCGCTGGAAGGCGACTTCGTCCGGCTCGACATTCCCGCCGTGCGGGGCATCCTGCCGCGCGGCGGCACCATCCTCGGTTCCTCGCGCACCAACCCCCTCAAGGCCGAGAACGGCATCCGCCGGATCAAGGAGAACCTCGCCAAGTGCGAGGTCGACGCCCTGATCGCGATCGGCGGCGAGGACACCCTCGGGGTCGCCGCGCGCCTCACCGACGAGTACGGGGTGCCCGTCGTCGGCGTACCGAAGACCATCGACAACGACCTGTCCGCCACCGACTACACCTTCGGTTTCGACACCGCCGTCGGGATCGCCACCGAGGCGATCGACCGGCTGCACACCACCGCCGAATCGCACATGCGGGTGCTGGTGTGCGAGGTGATGGGGCGGCACGCGGGCTGGATCGCGCTCCACTCGGGTCTCGCGGGCGGCGCGAACGTCATCCTCATCCCGGAACAGCGCTTCGACGTCGACCAGGTGTGCGCCTGGGTGACCTCGCGCTTCAAGGCCTCGTACGCGCCGATCGTGGTCGTCGCGGAGGGGGCGATGCCCAAGGACGGCGACATGGTCCTCAAGGACGGGTCGCTGGACTCCTTCGGGCATGTGCGGCTGTCGGGTGTGGGGGAGTGGCTGTCCAAGGAGATCGAGCGGCGTACGGGGAAGGAGGCGCGGACGACCGTTCTCGGACATGTCCAGCGGGGCGGCACTCCCAGTGCGTTCGATCGGTGGCTGGCCACGCGGTTCGGGCTTCATGCGATCGAGGCGGTGCGGGACGGGGACTTCGGCAAGATGGTCGCGCTGCAGGGGACCGATGTCGTGCGCGTCCCCATCGCGGAGGCGACGGCCCGCCTGAAGACGGTGGATCCGCGACTGTACGAGGAGGTCGGGGTCTTCTTCGGCTGACTTGTCCTCGCCCCCGCCGCCCCTTCCCGTTCCCGTCCACGTATGGGGGCTGCGCCCCCTCGCCCCCCTGATCGCGCTTCGCGCTCGTCCTCAAACGCCGGAGAGGCTAACTACCAGCC
>NZ_JBHWZP010000433.1:0-6701 GCF_042728395.1 Streptomyces sp. NPDC060205 | reverse complement strand
GCGCGGGGAACTGCGCGACCAGCCCCCACCCACCCGCAGACAACGCACGACGTCGGCTGCGGGGCACACGTGGCTGAGCGCGCCGTTCCCCGCGCCCCTTCGGTGGTAAGCCGTTACGCGATCTTGTTCAGTTGGGCGATCTCGTCGTCCGGGAGGACGAGGTCTGCCGACGCGATGTTCTCGCGGAGGTGTGCGCGCGACGACGTGCCGGGGATCAGGACGATCGACGGGGAGCGCTGCAGCAGCCACGCCAGGGCGACCTGTTGGGGCGACGCGCCAAGACGCGTGGCGACGTCCGTCAGGATCGACGACTGCAGCGGACTGAACCCGCCCAGCGGGAAGAACGGCGCGAACGCGATCCCCTCCGCCGCGCACCGCTCGACGAGCGCGTCGTCCTGGCGGTTGGCCAGGTTGTAGAGGTTCTGCACGGTGACGACCGGCGCGATGGCCTGCGCCTCGGTCAGCTGCCCGTCCGAGACCGAGCTGACGCCCAGATGCCGGATCAGCCCCTGCTCCCGCAGCTCCGCCAGCGCCCCGAACTGGTCGCTCAGCGGCTCCTCGTCCGTGCCCTCGGCGGAGCCGACGCGCAGGTTCACCACGTCGAGCGCCTCCACGCCGAGGCGCTGGATGTTCTCGCGGACCTGGGCCTTGAGGTCCTCGGGTTCCCGCGCGAAGATCCACGCGCCGTCGTCGCCGCGGCGGGCGCCGACCTTGGTCACGAGGTGCAGGTCGTCGGGGTAGGGGTGCAGGGCCTCCCGGATGATCTCGTTGACCACGTACGGCCCGTAGAAGTCGCTGGTGTCGATGTGGGTGATGCCCCGCTCGACGGCCTCCCGCAGCACCGCGACGGCCTCGTCCCGGTCCTTGGGCGGCCCGAAGGCGTTGGGGCCCGCCAGCTGCATGGCCCCGTACCCCATGCGCGTCAGGGTCAGGCCGTCGGCCGGGGTGAGGGTGCCGCCGGAGAGTGTGCCGGTCGCGTCCGTCATGGTGTGCCTCTCACTGTGGTGCCTTCTTCGTTGCTTGCTCCTCGACTCTGCGCGGGGCCGGACGGCGACGGCAGTACCCCGCTGTTCCTGGGAGTGACAGGGACAGTCACCCGCGCCGGCGCGGAACTACGGTGGGGGTATGAACGGAGCGAACGTCCTCGGAGAGTTCCTGCGCGCCCGCCGGGCCCTGGTCCGCCCGGAGGATGCCGGTATCCGCGGCGGCGGCCTGCGGCGCGTCCCGGGCCTGCGCCGCGAGGAGGTCGCGATGCTCTCGGGCATCAGCGCCGACTACTACCTGCGCCTGGAGCAGGGCCGCGACCGCAATCCGTCGCTCCAGGTCCTCGAAGCCCTGGCCGACGTCCTGAATCTGGACGCGGACGCCACGGAGCATCTGATCGGTCTGGCCCAGCTCCGGCCGTCGCAGACGCGCGGGACGGTTCCCGCCGAGGGCCGCGCACGCGGGGCCGCGCGCAGGCCCGAGACCGTGCCGCCCGACATCCTGCAGCTCATGGAGGCGTGGCCGAACAATCCGGCCTACGTGGAGAACAAGTTCACCGACGTACTGGCCGCCAACGCGCTGGCCAGGGCCCTGTCCCCGAACCACGCCCCCGGCAGCAACATCATGCGGGCCGTCCTGCTCGACGAGAGCGAACGGGAGCTGCGGCGGGACTGGGACCAGCTGACCGAGGCGGGGGTCGCCGCGCTGCGGGCCAATGTGGGGCCCGACGTCGACGACCCCCGCCTGGTGGAACTCGTGGGCGAGCTGTCCGTCCGCAGTGAGCGTTTCCGGCAGTTGTGGGCCCGCCACGACGTGCACCCCAAGCAGTCACGTCTGCTGCGGCTGCGGCATCCGAAGGTCGGCGACTTCGAGCTGTATGCCAGCAAGCTGGGCATCGTCGGAGCGGACGGACTGGTCCTCAAGGTCTTCCAGGCCGCGCCGGGCAGCCGGGACGCCGAGCTGCTCGCCATCCTCGGGAGTCTGACGGCGTCCGGCGAGACGGACCGCGACCGCGACCCGGCGGGCTCCGAGAGCCGCCGGGCCGTCGAGGACCAGTGACGCCGGTCGCGTACAGCCCCGTCAGTGCCGTCGTTGACGTCAGTTGCGTACGGCGACGTCAGTTGCGTACGGCGGGGGCGACGGTCTCCTGGTTCGTCCGCGCCAGGTCGAGCTCCACGTCCTGGTCCGCGTCCACGTCCGGTCCCTGGTCGCCGGTGGCCCGGGGCGCGCCCGCGATCCGGCGTACGTGCTGGACCGGGACGAGCAGCGCGGCCAGCGCCGCGGCCAGGAGCAGCAGTGCCAGCAGGGTGAATCCGTGGGTGTAGCCGGAGGCCTCCGGCAGACCCGAGGACTGCAGATGGCCGGTGACCAGGACGCTGGTGACCGCGGCGCCGATGGACCCGCCGATGGTGCGGATGTTGGCGTTCATGCCGGTCGCGGCGCCGGTCTGCTCGGGCGGGACGCTGCCGACGATCAGGTTGGCCATCGAGGCGAACGCGAGGCCGATGCCGAGGCCGAACACACCTGACACGAAGGCCACCTGCCACTGCTCGTCGTGCCACAGGGCGAGGAATCCGCAGGCGACCGCGCCGAGCGCGGCGCCGGTCGTGAGCAGCTTCTTGGCCCCCACGACCGGTTCCAGCCGGCCGCTCAGGATGCCCGAGAAGAACATGGCGACCAGCATCGGCAGCAGGAGCAGTCCGGACGCGGTGACGCTCGCGCCGAATCCGTACCCGGCGGAGCTGGGCGTCTGGACGAAGGCGGGCAGGAAGGACCAGATCGAGTACATGCCCGCGCCGAACAGCAGCGCGGCGGTGTTCGTGGTCCACACGGCGGGCAGCCGCATGACCTTCAGGTCGATCAGCGGGGAGCGGGAGCGCGCCTCGGCGAGCAGCCACAGGACGAAGAGGACGACGGCGGCGGCGAAGAGTCCGATCACCCTGCCCGAGCCCCAGCCCCACTGGGGCGCCTGGCTGAGCGGCAGCAGCAGCGCCACCAGCCACGCCGACAGCAGGACCGCGCCGAGCCAGTTCACGCGGCCCTCGGCGCGCCTCGGCGACTCGGGGACGTACCGGGCGGCGATGAGGACGGTCACCGCGACGACTCCGACGGGCAGCCAGAACAGCCACCGGTAGTCGAGCGCGCTCACGATGGGGCCGGCCGCGACGATGCCGACACCGCCGCCCGCGGCGATCACGGCGGACAGGTTGCTGATGCTGGGGCTGACCCGGGACGCGGCGAACTCGTCGCGGATGATGCCGAAGGACAGCGGGAACAGCGCGCCGCCTATGCCCTGGACGATCCGGGCGACGATCAGTACGCCGATGGTCGGGGCGAGCGCGGCGATCAGACAGCCGATCAGCACGGTCACCAGGACGGCGACGAGGGTGCGCTTCTTGCCGACGAGGTCGCCGACCCGGCCGAGGATCGGTGTGAAGACCGAGGCGGACAGCAGGTACGCCGTCATCACCCAGGTCGCGGTGGACTGCGAGGTGTGCAGTTCGTGCTGGACGGTCGGCAGGGCCGGCGCGATCAGCGACTGGAGCATGGAGAACACGCCCGCACCGGTCGCGAGGACCGCGAAGGTGAGGCGGGTGGACTTGCGGGGCATGGAAAGCCTCTCCGAACTGGTTGCGGCCCACGTCCTGTCGTCACGGTCACGTCGTCCGCGCATGCCGGAGCGGCGCGGGACACGGCGGTGGTCGGGCGGCGGGCCCCCTGTTCGAGCGCGGCCGGGAGCGGCAGCCGGGAGCAGGGGAAGGTCGCGGAAGGTGTCAGGGAGTGTCAGGGATACGGGCGGCGCGCTCGGCGCGGGGCCCGGACGA
Source organism: Streptomyces sp. NPDC060205 (assembly GCF_042728395.1). NCBI lineage: Bacteria > Bacillati > Actinomycetota > Actinomycetes > Kitasatosporales > Streptomycetaceae > Streptomyces > Streptomyces sp. NPDC060205. Next base: position 2,892 of record NZ_JBHWZP010000433.1, on the reverse strand, counting down.
AAGACGGGGGTACGTCGTGCCGGTGGCGCGTGCGGCCGCACGTGTCCCCGGGGAACGCACCCCGCACTGCTAAAGTGGAGGTACCCCTCCACTGTAGCGGAGGCCTACCTCCGCTTCAACTTCGTCCCGCCCGGGAGGCAGCACGTGACCGCCCAGCCGTTCCCCATCAGCGAGATCGTCGCGACCCGGCGGCCCCACCGGAAGGACGCGGCCCGCAACTACGACGCGCTGCTCACCGCCGCCCGTGAGGCCTTCGCGGAACAGGGCGCGGAGGCCTCCCTGGAGGACGTCGCCCGTCGTGCGGGCGTCGGCATCGGCACGCTGTACCGCAACTTCCCCACCCGCAGGCACCTCTTCGAGAGCCTGTACGCGGACGAGGTCAACTCGCTGTGCGAGGTCGCCCGCGAGGTCGCGGACCTGGAACCGTGGGAGGCGCTGACGGCCTGGCTGGACCGGTTCGCCGGCTACATGGTGACCAAGCGGGCCGTGCGCGAGGCCCTGAACGACGAGTCGGAGATCTTCGCCGCCTGCCGCGAGTCGATGTACGCGGCCGGCACCCCGCTGTTCGAGCGGGCCCAGCGGGCCGGCGAGGCCCGCACGGACATGACCTTCGTCGACCTGCTGCGCATGGTCGCCGGAATCACCGCGACGACCTTCGACGACGACTTCCAGCGCGACCGCGTCATGTCCATCGCCCTGGACGGCGTACGCGTCACCCGCTGACCTCTCCTTCCCGGCGCCCCGGCGGGCCCTCCTCCCTGCGGAGGATGCCTTCTCGGAGGAGGCGGCCGGGAACCGTTCCTCCCCAGGCCAGAGGGGCGGCCCCGGTGGTCCGTCTACCGTGGGGACCATGACCCTGATGGACTCGTTCGCCGGACGGCGCGTGCCCCCGGCCGTCACGGACGCGGGTCTGGCCCTGCTCTTCACGGCGGGGGCGTTCGTCCCGCTCGTGCCGATGCCGGCCGACGTGCCCGCACTGCGCACCCCGGACGCCCTGTTCTTCGTACTCGCCCTGCTGTCCGCCCTGCCGCTGGCGATCCACCGGCGGTTCCCCCTGCCGGTGCTGCTGGTCATGACGGCGGCGGTGGCCGTGCTGCAGGCACGCCACTACATCCCGCACCTGTCGGGTCCGCAGGGCACCTCCATCGGGCCCTCCTACATGGGCGTGGCCACGGCCATCCTCCTGACCGCCCTGCGAGGAGCGCCCAGGACGGCCACCCTGGTCGTGGCCGCGGTCATCCCGGCCGCGGCCGTCACCGAGGCGGTCCTCGCCCCGGACGGGCACCGCATCGCCACCCTGCTGGCGGACGGCGTGCTGCTGGTCGCCGCGTGGGCGCTCGGCCGGCTGACCCGGGCGCGCGCCGCCATCCGCGACCAGGCCCTGGAGCGGGCCTCGGCGCTGGGCCGCGCCCAGGAGGCCAACGCGCGCGCCGCCGTCATGGAGGAGCGGGCCCGGATCGCCCGCGAGCTGCACGACATCGTCGCGCACAACGTCAGCCTGATGGTCGTCCAGACGATCGCCGCCGACCGGATCCAGGACCGCGACGGCGACAAGGCCCACGAGCTGCACGGCACGATCGAGGAGACGGGCCGGGCGACCGTCACCGAACTGCGCAGACTCCTCGACGTGCTGCGTACGGAGGACGAGGCGGACGCCGATCCGAGCAAGGAGCCGCCGCAGCCCACCGTGGAGGCCCTGCCCGCACTGGTGGACGCGGTACGCGCGGCGGGTCTCACCGTGGACTTCACGACGACCGGGACACCCGCCGAGCTGCCGGCCGGCTCACACCTGACCGTCTACCGGATCGTGCAGGAGGGGCTCACGAACACGCTCAAGCACGCCGGCCACACCCACGCCGAACTGACCGTCGCCTGGGAGGCGCGGCACCGGCGGCTGACCGTCCGGCTCTGCGACGACGGACCCCGGCCGGGCGAGGGGGCGCCGCCCCGCCCGGCCGGCCTGCCGGACGGGCCCGGCCACGGACTGCTCGGCATGCGGGAACGCATCGGTGCCGTGGGCGGTTCACTGCACACCGGCCCGCGTCCGGGCGGCGGCTACTGCGTGCACGCGGTCGTACCGCTGCCGACGCCGACACCGCCCCTGTCAGCGTCACCGTCACCGGGAAGAACTGAAGCACCGGCACCGGACGATTCCTCATTCGACCTCGCAGGGCACTACGAAGGGCATCCCCCGCATGCAAGCCATCCGCGTCCTGCTGGTCGATGACCAGCCCATGATCCGGACGGGATTCCGGCTCATCCTCGAAGCGGAACCGGACATCACGGTCGTCGGTGAGGCGGCGGACGGTGTCGCCGCCGTCGAGAGCGCCCTGTCCCTGAGCCCGGACATCGTCCTGATGGACATCCGGATGCCGACCATGGACGGCGTCGAGGCCACCCGCCGTATCGCGGAGACGGGATCACCGAGCCGCGTGGTCATCCTGACCACGTTCGACCTGGACGCACACGTCGTGGACGCGCTGCGCGCCGGGGCCAGCGCCTTCCTCGTCAAGGACGGGCCGGCCGACTCGCTCGTCGGCGCCATCCGTACCGTGGCCGCCGGTGACGCGGTGCTCTCACCCCGGGTCACCCACCGGCTGCTGGACCGCTTCGCCCATCTCGGCGCGCCCGCCACCCCGGACGTACCGTCCCGCCTGAACGCGCTCACCAGCCGTGAACTCGACGTCCTGCGGGCCCTGACCCGTGGACTGTCCAACGCGGAGATCGCCCTGGAACTGGGCGTGGGAGAGACGACGGTCAAGACGCACATCGCGCACATCCTGGAGAAGTACGGCCTCCGCGACCGCGTGCAGGCCGTCATCCTGGCCTACGACTGCGGACTGGTGGTACCGCGCAGCCCCCGGTGAGGGTGCGGACAGCGGCAAGCCCCGG
>NZ_JBHWZP010000432.1:0-6733 GCF_042728395.1 Streptomyces sp. NPDC060205 | reverse complement strand
AACGTGGTCACCGTGCGCGGCACCCTCGGTGACGGCCAGGAGGTCTCGGTCTCCGGCACGCTCGCCGGCCCCAAGCACCACCAGAAGATCGTCGCCGTCGGCGAGTACGACGTGGACCTCGCGCTCGCCGACCACATGGTGGTGCTGCGTTACGAGGACCGTCCGGGCGTGGTCGGTACCGTAGGCCGGGTCTTCGGGGAGGCGGGGATCAACATCGCAGGCATGCAGGTGTCCCGCTCCGCGGCAGGAGGCGAGGCTCTGGCGGTCCTCACTGTCGACGACACGGTCCCGCAGGAAGCGGTGAGCGAGGTCGCCGGCGAGATCGGCGCCACGTCGGCCCGATCGGTGAACCTCGTCAAGTGAGTGGGGCCGGCCCCGAGCCGTCCATCCGTTGTCCCTGGCTGTCACGCCGGGGCAACGGACGGACTGCGCCGTCTGCACCCAGTTCCGGACGGTGCCGGCAAAGATCCGCATTCGCCCCACGCGGCGGACGCCGACCCGGCTTCGACGAAGGGCACTACAAGAAGCGCAACACCGACGAGGGCTATCCCGTACCTGAGCGGCGAGCGTCGTCCAGGACGTCGCGCAGGGCCCAGTAGGCGGGTTTCGCCTCGTACGTCGCGTCCCAGGGCAGAGCGTTTCCCGGACTCGGGGGATAGTGTCGCAGGTCAGCCGTGGAGCCGTACCTGTCGGTGAAACCCCAGGTCGAGAACGAGGTGCAGTTTGGTTCTTCGCCGCAGACCGCGAGTTTTCCCGCCAACTGGCGGGCCTGGATGTCCTCCTCGTCCTCGTCGACGAGGACGTCCGCCTCCGAGACCCGGGCCTTGAGGCCGAGCCCGGCCAGATCCCGGACCTTGCGTCGGAAGACCTCGGGGTCGGTACGGTCGCCGACGGCGTATTCGTGGTCCTGGAAACCGACGCCGTCGATCGGAACGCCCCGCGCCTTCAACCGGACCAGCAGCGCGTAGAGGGCATCCCAGCGGGGACCGTCCTCCTCCACCCCGTACTCGTTGAGGTACAGCACCGCGTGCGGGTCGGCCTCGCGGGCAGCATGGAACGCGATGTCGATGTACTGCTCGCCCATCGCTTCGAACCACAACTGCGGCCGCACGCCCCGGTTGCCGTTGGAGTAGTCCTCGTCCTCGTCGGACATGGGCTCGTTCACCACGTCCCATTCCGCCACCTTCCCCCGGAAGTGGCCTGCCACCGCGCGTATGTGCTCCACCATGACGCGCCTGCGGTGCTCGTGTGTCATCTCGGCACGCATCCACGCGGGCAGGGCTTCGAACCAGACGAGGGTGTGGGCGTGCACCTTCATCCTGTTGGCCTCGGCGAAGTCCACCAAGGTATCGCCTTCCGCGAACGCGAACACGCCGCGTCGAGGCTGGACGAACTGCGGCTTGAAGTCGTTCTCCGGCGTGAGCATGGAGAACTCCTCACCCGCCGTCCGGCGGTAGGCGCTGTCAGTCAGCAAGGGGCCCGCGGCCAGGGCGGTTCCCATACGGATCGGGCGTGGGAGAACCGCCGCCAGATCACGCATCGCGTCGCTGGACCGGGGCACGCGCAGGCCGGGCGCGTCCATGACGGACATCCGGCCCCGTCCCAGTGACCGAGCGTGGAGATCGCTGAGGGTCCAGCCCTTCCCGCGGGCTCCCGCATCCGCGCCGAACCAGATGCGGCCACTGCCGAAGACGTCCCGCGCGGGAACGGTTCCCACGACCCTGCCGTCGGCCTCCAGCACAAGCCTGTTTGCGCGGACTTCCACGGCGAGGCGGACTGCGAGCCCCAGGCCGCTCCCGAAGGTCCGGGTCAGCGCGGGTTTGTCGGAGTCACCGTCCCAACGGTCGATCCGCAGACTCCTGCCGACCACGCCGATGCGCACGCCGCGCCGTTCGTAGCGCCATTCGTCGTAGATGACCGGCGTCTCACCGTACAGATGCAGGTAGGCGTCCGTGTCATCCGTGCGCCGCAGGCCGGCTTCGATCCGGACATCCCCTCGGAACACCATGTGGGGACCGCGCAGGTTCACCGGTGGGTTCGGCTGTCCGCCAGTACCGTCCTGGCGTGTGATGCGCCGGTCGAGGGAGGTGACCCGTACCCCTGCGTGCGTGGGTTTCCCGCCGGCGAAGTGGGCCCAGTCCCTGCCGTTCAGGAGGTCCTCCACAGGTCCCCCCGCGGGTGCGGAGATGCCGGCGCGGTCTCCCGGGACACCGGCGACCAAGGCGCACGCGACCGCGAGGGCAGCGCTCTTTCGAAACCGCATGAACAGCAGCACTCCGTATCCTCAGCCCGTCTTCGGACGGCATCGCCGCCCCCAGCCACACCGTCGCGGAGCACCGTCCTCCCCGGCCGCGGCAAGGACGGCGCGCAACCGATCGAGCCGCCCCGCTGCGACTGATCGCCATTGTCCCAGGTGCGAGTGAGGCACCGTCGGCCGAGGGCCGTTCGCCGCGAGGGTGCCCGCGTCCGCAGCCGGAAGGGCATCCGCTGGGGAGCCGACCCGGCGCCGCAGCGGCCTGACTGCCCGACCAGCACTGGATCGCTAGGCGGTTTCCTTGTGGACTGCTTCGATGTTGTTGCCGTCGGGGTCGCTGACGAACGCACAGTAGGCGCGGTACTCGCTCCACGAGCGGGGCCCGTGCCGGGAGGTGCCCCCGGCCGCTACCGCAGCCGCGTGGAAGGCGTCCACCGCATCGCGGCTGACCGCCGCGAACGCGATGTGCACCCCCGTGGTGACGGCGGCTTCTTCCTCCGCCCCGTTCCGGAACGGTTCAGCGTCCGGGCAAGCGTTTAGGCTGCTGTGCGTTCTAGTGAGCTTCGCAGCGCGCTCCTACGGCGCCGTGGAGCCAGAACGTAGCTACTTCTGAGATCTGATGGTCGTGTCATGGTGGGGAGAGACCGTGGTGCGGAACCGCTCGGACCGGTGGCCGCTGGTCGGCCGCGACCGCGAACTGGCGGCATGCGTGGCAGCGTTGGCCGACCGAAGGTGCCACGGGCTCGTAGTGGCCGGGCCGGCCGGAGCGGGCAAGTCCCGGCTGGCAGAAGAGTGTGTGGAGCACACCGATGCGGGGGAGCTGCGGGTCGAGCGGGCTACGGCGAGTGCCGCGGCGCGTACGGTCCCCTTGGGAGCCATCGCCCATCTGCTGCCTCGCGGACTGGACTTGTCCGACCCGGTGGCTGCCTTCGCCGCGGTCACCGAACGACTGACCGGCGGCCCGGGGCGCCGGGTGCTGCTGATCGACGACCTGCATCTGCTGGACGCGACGTCGGCGGTGCTGCTGCGGCAACTGATGGATGCCAGGGTCATCACGTTACTGGGGACCGTCCGCACGGGTGAGCCGTACGGGGACGCTGTCGCGGCACTGTGCGACGGGGACGGACTGCACCGGGTCGATGTGAACGTGCTGCCTCCGGAGCAGATCGACGCGTTGCTGTATGCGGTGCTTGGGGCGCCGATGGCGCAGGCCGGCCTGCGCGCACTGACTGCTGCCAGTGGTGGCAACGTCCTGTACCTGCGTGAACTGGTCCTCGGTGCGCTGAGCACCGAAGATCTCACGCGCGATGGGGAACTCTGGCACCTGCGCGACGGCCGACAAGGGATGCCCGGCACCGTACGGCTGACCGAACTGATCGATCGTCGGCTCGCTTCCGCCGCTGCCGCGGGGCGCACCGTTCTGGAACTGCTGTCCCTGTGCATGCCGTTGTCCCTCGCCGATGCCGAAGTCCTGGCCACCCCGGACGAGCTGACGGCTCTGGAAGAGGCTGGGCTGATCCGTGTCATTCAGACCCGACGGCGTACGAGCGTTTCCCTGGCCCACCCCCTTTACGGTGAGGTGCTGCGTGCGGGTCTCCCGGTGCTGCGCCGAAGACACCTGCTGCTGGAGCAGGTCGCACGCGTCGAGGCACGGGGCGCCCGACGCCGTGAAGATCCCCTGCACATTGCGACGTGGCGGCTGGCCGCCACCGGCACGGCCGACCCCGACCTGCTCCTGCAGGCGGCCGTACTGGCGCGTCACGCCCACGACTACCACCAGACCATCGTCCTGCTCCAGGCGCTGCCCGAAGACCACCGGACCATGACCACCCAGCTGCGACTGGGCGAAGCCTTCCTTGAGCTGGGCCGCTGGGACGATGCCGAGTCGGCACTCACCCACGCCGACGCGCTGGCGGTCGGCGAACAGGACACCCTGGCGGTCACCCTGGTCCGGACGACGAACCTGCTGTGGAGCAACGCCCCTGTTGCCGAGGCGCTGCTGGTCAACGACCGTGTGCGGGACAGGATCACCAGTCCGGCCGGCCGGCGGCAACTCCAGGTCAACGAAGGCTTTCTGCGCATCGCGTCGGGACGCCCCGCCGAGGGCCTGGCCCTGCTGACGGAGCTGAGGAGCGAACTCGGCCATGACCTGCACGTCAACGTCTGGCTGCGAGGCGCCTGGATGAAGCCTGCCGGGCTGGCGCTGACGGGCAGGACCCGCGAAGCCGTCCTCTGGGCGGAGCGAGTCCATGACGTCCACCGCCAGATCCACAAAGAGGCTCTGGCATCCCATCCTGCTTTTCAGCGCATCCCCCTCGTACTCGCCCTCACCGAAGCCGGCCGGCTAGCCGATGCCCGCCGCGAAGGCGAGAACGCCTACGCGGAACTGACGGCCTCCGGTGCGGGTGTGCGTGTGTGGATGGCTGTCGTCCTCGGCCGCACGGAATGGCTGGCCGGCCACCCCGCGGCAGCGCGCCGCTGGTGGGCTGAGGCGGCCGCGCTCGCCCGCAGCATCGACCACTCGATGGCGCTACGCGTGGTTCTTCCCGGGCTGGCCGCCTGTGCGGCTGTGACGGGGGACCTGCACACGGCTGAGGATCTGCTCGACACTCACCGCGCCCTGCCCGGGCTGCCTCCCGGTCCTCTGTCCGCCGGCGAGGAGCACCTGGGGGAGGCATGGGTGCTGGCCGCCCGCGGACAGCTGAGCAAAGCCCGATCCGTGCTGACCGCCGCAGCGGAGACGGCCCGTACGACAGGCCATCTGACCAGCGAAGGCATGCTGCTCACCGACGTCGCCCGGCTGGGCGGCTCAGCGCATGTCGCGGACCGGCTGGCCGAGCTCGCCCAGCAGTGCGACGGGCAGTTCGCGCCGGCCCGCGCCCGCCTCGCTGCGGCACTGGCCGCCGACGACCCCGATCAGCTTCTGGACGTCGCGGGCGCCTGCCAGCGCATCGGCGCCGATCTGCTCGCCGCCGAGGCGGCTACGGCAGCGGCCTCCAGCAGCGCGCTGGCACACCTTCCCCGTCGCATCCTGTCGGCCTCCCGCCGGGCGGCTGTGGCTGCGACCCGGTGCGAAGGCGCCCGCACACCCTTGCTGACCTCGATCCTCACCCCTACCCCGCTCACCGACCGTGAACAGGAGATCGCCTTGCTCGCCGCGGCCCGCAACACCAGCAAGGAGATCGCCCACGCTCTGACACTCTCGGTGCGGACGGTCGAAAACCATCTGCAGCACATCTACGCGAAGCTCGGCGTGACGACGCGCCGTGAACTGGCGCAGACCTTTCGCGTACCACCAGAGGTTCAGCCCTATCAGTCTCACAGCCCGTCCTAGCGCGATCCCGGTCCAGTCGTGCACGGGTCCGAACGGCGTGCCACCGCCATTGGCCGGTGTGCGCAACGCGCCCTGCTGTGCGGCAGATCGATGTGAGTAGCGCCTACTCATCCTCCGGGACGCGGCCACGGCCATGCTCTTCATCAGCGCGTTGAGCGTTCGTCCAAGGCGCACAAACCGTCGTCACAATGGGGGAGTCCATGAAGAGAAGAGCGTTGGCCCGCGTCACGGTGGTGGCCGCGATGGTGGGTTCTGGCGTGGTGATCGCGGGAGGGCAGGCGAGTGCGGCCACAGGTGTCGCCAGAAGCGGGACAGACGTGGTCGTCAACGCGGCAGCCGGCCGAGCGAACAACCTCACGATCAGTCTGTCCGGAACCACCCTCATCATTCAGGACACGGCAGACACCCTTGCTGCCGGTACCGGTTGCAGTCCGCTGAGCAACGGCACGGTGGCCTGCCCGATCGACCTCGTCAACACGTCGGTCGTCGTCAACGCCGGAGACGGCAACGACGTCATCACCAAGACCGCCCCCATCCGCGGCGAACTCAACGGGGGAGCGGGCAGAGACACCATCACCGGCGGCTCCACGCAGGGCAACACCAACGTTCTCAACGGCGGGCCGGACAACGACACCGTGAACGGTGGTCCCGTCTCGGACGTGCTCGTCGGAGGAACCGGCGCCGACACACTCAGCGGTGGCGGCGGCACCGACATCGCCAGCTACCTGGACAGCCCCACGGGCGTGGTCGTCGACATCGACAACACCGCCGACGACGGGGCGGCCGGAGAAGGCGACAACGTCCTGACCGACGTGGAGTTCATCTACGGAAGCCAGTTCAGCGACACGATCACCGGAAGTGCGGCCAACAACGCCCTTCTGGGCTTCGGCGGCAGTGACCGTCTCGACGGCGGAGCGGGAAACGACAGCCTGTCGGGCGACCTGATCGGACAGATCGGCAGCTTCGGCTCCGACACCCTTATGGGCGGCCTCGGAAACGACTCGCTGGACAGCGTGGACAGAATCCCCGGCAACGACACACTCGACGGCGGCGCGAACACCGACACATGCCAGTTCGACACCGGTGACCGCGTGGGTCTGTGTGAAGGATAGGTATCAGTAGATCTGCAGCCGGCCGACCGCAGC
>NZ_JBHWZP010000431.1:0-6767 GCF_042728395.1 Streptomyces sp. NPDC060205 | reverse complement strand
AGGGGCGCGGGGAACTGCGCGACAAGCCCCCACCGGGCCCGCAGGTATGGACGTGCGTGGGCGTTGTTTTTAGCCAGCCCTCGCCGGGGCCGCGGGTGTGAGGGGGAGGTCAGTCCTCGTCGGCCCGCGTCTGGTCGCAGTGGGTCAGTAGGGTGGTCAGGGCCTTGTTGAAGGCCGGCGGGTTTTCGAGGTTCGGCATGTGGGATGCGGAGCTCACGACGCACAGCGTCGAGTCCGGCAGCGCCGCGTGCATCGCCTCCGCAACCCCCACGGGAGTGAACTCGTCGTCCTCCCCCACCACCACCAGCGTGGGAACGCCGACCCGGGTCAGCAGTTCCCGGTAGTCCGGCCGCTCCGCCCGCCCCCGCAGGGCCGCCGCGGCCCCCTCCGCCGACGTGCCCGTCATCATGCGGCGCACATGGGCCACCACGTCAGGGCGGGCGTACGGCGCCACCATCCGGTACAGGACCTCCTCGGCGTACCCGCCCATCCCCTCGCGGAGCAGCCGCTCGGCCGTCGCGGCCCGGGACGCCTTCCCCGACGGCGTCTCCGCCGCCGGGAACGTGTCCGCCAGGAGCAGGCCCCGGATCCGTTCGGGGAACAGCCGGTAGCACTCCATGGCGATCTGGCCGCCCATGGAGAGTCCCCCGAGGACGAATTCGGGTACCCGGAGTTCGTCGAGGAGGGCCGCCACGTCCTCGGCGAAGACGGAGAGCGGGGTGATTCCGGGGACGACCGGGGAATCGCCGTACCCCCGCAGGTCCGGCACGATCACCCGGCGGTCAGGGGCGAAGGCCGCCACCTGGGGAGCCCACATCGTGCGGTCGAAGGGGTGGCCGTGGATCAGGACAAGGGGCAGCGCCGTGGTGGCATGCGGGCCTTTGTCCTCGTATGCGAGGAAGGGAGCCATGATCGGACCCTAGATCGGCCCAACTCCTCGGTGCAATAAGATCTTTGCTCTCGGTGCAATCCAGATGGGCTCCAGGAAGGCGGCGGCGTGGAGGACTACCGGCGTATCGCCGACCGGCTGGCCGAGGAGATCTACTCCGGGCGGCTGAAGGCAGGCGAACGGCTGCCGCCGCAGCGCGTGTTCGCGCGGCGCCGGCACATCGCCGGGTCCACGGCGGGGCGCGTGTACGGGGAGCTGGTCCGGCGCGGCCTCGTCGTCGGCGAGGTCGGCCGCGGCACCTTCGTACGGGCCGCGCCACCCCCCTCCGGCCGGGCCCTCGCGGAGGCCACGCACGACCACGACCCCCAGGTGCAGGTCAATCTGGAGCTCAACTACCCGTCCGTACCGGGGCAGTCGGAGCTGATGGCCGACGCGCTCGCGCCGCTGCTGCGGGCCGACGTGCTGGGCGAGGCGACCCGTACCGTCCCGGCCGCCGGGACACCCGCCGCGCGCGAGGCCGTCGCGGGACTGCTGGCGGCATCCGGGTGGCGGCCCGCGCCCGAGCAGCTCCTCTTCGCGGGCAACGCCCGGCAGGCCATCGCGGGCGTCCTGGCCTCGCTGGTACGGCCCGGTGGGCGCGTCGGCGTGGAGGCGCTGACGTATCCGCTGGTCAAGGAGATCGCCGAGCGGATCGGCTGCACGCTCGTGCCGCTCGCCACGGACGAGGAGGGGCTGCGGCCCGATGCCGTCGCCCTCGCCCACCGTGCCGCGCCGCTCTCCGCCCTCTACGTCCAGCCGACGCTGCACAATCCGACCGGAGTGAGCGCGGGGGACCGGAGGAAGCGCGAACTCGCCTCCGTCGTAAGGGACGTGGATCTGCCCGTCGTCGAGGACCGGGTCTGGTCCTTCCTCCATGAGGAGGGCGTGCCGCTCGCCGCGTACGCACCCGAGCGCGTCCATGTCGTCGACGGGCTGTCGAAGCGGGTCGCGCCAGGGCTGACCGCCGGTTTCCTCGTCGTGCCCGAGGAGCGGGCCGGGGCGGTGGGCGGGGCCCTGCGGTCGGGCGGCTGGACGGCGGGGCGATTCGCGCTGGAGGCGGGCACGCGGTGGATCCGGGACGGGACCGTCGAGCGGCTCGTCGGGAAGAAGCGGGCCGACGCGGCCCGGCGCCAGCGCGTCGTCGCGGAACTGCTCGACATGTTCACGGTCCGGGCCGACCCGTACGCGTACCACGCCTGGTGGGAGCTGCCCGCGCCCTGGCGCGCGGACACCTTCACGGCTGCCGCCGCCGCCCACGGGATCGCGGTCACCCCGGGGCCCGCCTTCGCCGTGGGGCAGGTGGGGCAGATGGGGCAGATGGGGTCGCAGGGCGCGCCGGACGCCGTCAGGCTCGGGCTCGCGTCGGTTCCGGTACCGGTGCTGGGGCAGGCGCTGCGGACGCTGCGCGACGTCGCGCGCGGGCGTCCGTGAGCCAGGTCGCCAGCGCCACCGTGAGGCCGAGGGCAAGGATGAACCAGGTCGCGGTGCGCAGGGTCTCGGTGAGGGCGTCGTAGACCGCGCCGGCCGCCGCGCGCGAGACGTGCTCGGGCAGGCCCGCGAGGGTCATGGCCCGGCCGACGACCGTGGCCAGCGCCAGCAGGGCGGCGCCCAGGGCCATGCCGAGCGCGGTGGCCGTGACGGCACGGCGGCGGCGTACGGCCAGCAGGATGCCGCCGACGGCCAGGGCGACCGACGCCAGCGGCAGCCAGAAGCCCGCGATCTCCAGCATGGGGAAGCCTTTCCGCAGGGAGCTGAGCTCCTGGGCGCCGAGGACCGTGACCTCGGTGTGCTCGACGGGGATGCGGTTCGCCAACGGCACGCGGTCGTCGGCCAGTTGCGCCTTGAGGCGGGCGGTGACCGGGGCCAGGTCGAGGGTGACCGCGCCCTCGCTGTCGCTGCGCAGGGCCCGCAGGACGGCGTCGTGCGCGGCCCGGTTCGCCGTGGTCCAGGCCGCGCGGAAGGCCTCCGTACCGGTGAAGGACCGCACCGCCCGGTGGACGTACGCGCGGACCTCCCCCTCCAGCGGCCCGACCTCGACCTCGCTCATGATCCCGTCCGTGACGGTGTCCGCGATCGCGCCCTGGACGTCGGGTCCGGCGGCGAGCGGCGCCATCGTGTCGACGTACCGCCCGGTGTCGCCGATCTCGTACTTCGCCCAGGCCGAGAGCCCGCCCAGCGGCACGAGGACGCAGGCGAGCACGATCAGCAGCGCCGAGAGGACCTTCCGCAGGGCCGAGGGGACCTCCCGCAGGGCCGAGGGGACCTTCCGCAGGGCCGAGGGGTCGGGACCGGTGTCTTTCCGCACCTCTCAAGGAAGAACCCCGGCCGCGCCCCTCGCCATCGGGGCACGGCCGGGGTGACTGCATCCGGACGCGGATTGCGTTCTTCCGGGGGACCCGGACGGCCTTCGCCGGGCTGCGGAAGGCCGTCCTACTTGCGGTTGTAGAGCCTCATCGTGACCGGGCCGAAGACCGCGACCAGCACCCCGGCCCAGCCCAGCGACCACGCGATCTCGGCGGCCGGCCAGGAACCGTCCATCAGACCGCGTACCGCCGAGGCGAGATGGGTGACGGGGTTGTTGTTGACGAAGGCCTGGAGCCAGCCCGGCATCGTCTCGGGGCGCACGAAGATGTCGCTGAGGAAGGTCAGCGGGAACAGGATCATCATGCTCACGCCCATGACCGACTTCTCCGTGCGCAGCAGCAGACCGAACATCGTCCACACCCAGGAGAAGGCGAACGAGAAGACGATCAGCAGGAGGACGCCCGCCACCACGCCCCGGACGCCGCCGTCCGGACGGAAGCCCATGATCAGCCCCACCGCGAGCATCACGACCGACGCGATCGTGTAGCGCAGGGCGTCCCCGAGCAGATAGCCGACCAGCGTCGACGGGCGCCAGATGGGCAGCGAACGGAAGCGGTCGAAGACGCCCTTCTCGATGTCGATGTTGACCGCGAGGCCCGTGTACATCGTGATCATCGTGACGGACATGACGAGGATGCCGGGGAGCAGGTACTGGATGTACTCCCGCGGGGAACCGGCGAGCGCGCCCCCGAACAGGTACGTGTACATCAGCACCAGCATGATCGGGAACGCGGTCACGTCGAAGAGCTGCTCGGGAACGTGCTTGATCTTGAGGATCGCCCGCCAGCCGAAGGTGAGGGACGTCTGCAGGGCGTTCGGGCGCGGCGGGCGCTCGCCGGCGACCAGGATCGCGGCGAGGCTCTCGGTGCGGACCGGCGCGAGGTCCGCCGTGTCCGCGGTGCCGGTTTTGGGGCCGGAGGACTGGGTCGCGGTGCTCATGCCGTGGCCTCTTTCTTCAGCGTCGGCCGGGGTTCGGGTCGGCTGCCGTGCGAGCCGTCGTACGGGCTGTCGTGCGGGCCGTTGTGCGGGCCGTTGTGCCGGTCGTCGGGCTTGCCGGTGAGGGCGAGGAAGACCTCGTCCAGGCTCGGCTGGCCGAGGGAGAAGTTGTCGACGGTGATGCCCGCGCGGGCGAGTTCAGCGAGGGCGCGGGACGCCTTCTCTGCGGTGGCCGCGCCGTCCGGCGAGCCGTTGCCGACCCGGGCCGTCAGCGCCACCGGATCCGGCTCCAGCTGGACGTCCGTGCCCAGCGCCTGCCGCAGCACCCGCTCGGCGTCCGGGCGCCGGTCCGCGTCCCGCAGCCGTACGTGCACGGCGCCCGCGCCCACCGACGCCTTCAGCTCGCCCTTGGTGCCCTCCGCGATCACCCTGCCCTTGTCGATGACGGCGATCCGGGACGCCAACTGGTCGGCCTCGTCGAGGTACTGGGTGGTCAGCAGGACCGTGGTGCCCTGGGCGACGACCGCCCGCACGATCTCCCAGACCTGGTTGCGGCTGCGCGGGTCGAGGCCCGTCGTCGGCTCGTCCAGGAACAGCAGGTCCGGGGTGTTGAGGATGGACGCGGCGATGTCGATACGGCGCCGCATGCCGCCCGAGTAGTTCTTCACCTGGCGGCCGGCCGCCTCGATCAGGCCGAAGGCGTCCAGGAGTTGGGCCGCGCGGTCGTACGAGGCCTTCTTGGCGTGGCCCGTCAGCCGCGCCAGCAGCACGAGGTTCTCGGTGCCGGTCAGGTCCTCGTCCACGGACGCGTACTGGCCGGTGAGGCTCACCCGGCCGCGGACCGCGTCCGCCTCCCGGACGACGTCGTGGCCGAAGACGTGGGCCTCGCCGCCGTCGGGGCGCAGCAGGGTCGCCAGCATGCGCACGGTCGTGGTCTTGCCCGCGCCGTTCGGGCCCAGCAGGCCGTAGACCGTGCCCTGCTCGATGCGCAGGTCCACGCCGTCGACCGCGCGGGTGTCGCCGAAGGTCTTCACCAGCCCCGCGGTCTCGATGGCCGGCCCGGCCCAGTGGTCGGTGCGGCTGCTGCTCGTCATGTCGGTCCGCCCATCCGCGTCGTTCTGGTGACTGGTTCAGTCACTGATTCGGTGACTGGCTTCGTAACTGGCTTCGGAATGGAGACCCCCGGGGCCGCGGAAACTCATCGGTGGGGCGGCCGGGGCCGTGCGGCGGGGGCCTCCGGTGGAGGGTTGACCCGAACGGGTGTTACCTGGTTTCGGGGGAGAGGAGGCCGATCATGCGTGTCACCCTGGCTCTCAGGATCCTTGGAACCGCCCTGGTCAGCGGCAGTGTGCTGACCGTCGCGGCCGCGGGTACGGCGACTGCGGGCGACGCCGGCGACGGGCGCGGCGACCGGCACGGCGGGGACCCCGTGTGGGGGACCGTCGTCTCCCGCGGCGACCTCAAGGTGCGGGCCCGCCCCGACCTCGGCTCGGCCGTCGTCGACCGGCTCTCACCCGGCAGTCAGGACCGGGTCGCGTGCGTGACGCGGGGCTCGCACGTCTTCGGCAACCCGCACTGGTACTGGCTCGTCGGGGCGCGGGCCTGGGCGAGCGCGGCGTTCGTCGACCTCGGCGGTGAGGGAGTGCCGAAGTGTGCCGACCCCTGCGAGGGGGCCTGGAAGGACCGGGGGGACCGGTGGGACCGGTGGGACGAGGCTTCGGGCTCCGCGGACCCCGGCCGGGAGTGGGTGCCCGGCGGGTGGTGAGCGGGTCCGAGGAGAACGGGGCCCCGGCTTACGAGCCGGGGCCCCGTCGTCCCGCGTTCCGTCGCCCGCGCGTTCAGTCCTCGGTCGTGTAGTAGCGGTAGAAGACCACCGCGAGGACGCCTGCCGCGACCGCGAGGGACAGGAGCGCGGTCTTCACGAGGCCGGCGTCCGTGAGGCTGTAGATGAAGCCGAACGCGATGCCCGCGAACGCCGCCCACGTCGCCGCGCGCAGTTCGCGTGGCAGGCGGGGGGCGATGGTGTGGATGCCGTACGCGGCCGCGGCGAAGGCGAGGGCCGAGACGACGCCCAGGAGGACGTTCCAGCCGGTGATCGGGCCTGCGTGGCGGTCTATGCCGGAGGTCCACAGGCCGTAGACGATGCCGGCGAGTGCGGGCAGCACGAACTTCGCTTTCAGCGGGATGGCGGGGTGGTGGGTGGGTGGTGGGCCTGTCCTTGCGGGTGCCGTGTGAGCCATGGCGGCGCTCCTCTCTTCCTCGCCCCTGCCTTCCAGGTCACACCTGGGGGGTGGAGAGGGCAAGTCGGTGCCCCGCCCGCGCAGTTCCCCGCGCCCCTCCGAGGCGGGGCTGCGCCCCGGCCTGCCCTCTTCGTCTGCGGGTCCGGTGGGGGCCGCCCGCGCAGTTCCCCGCGCCCCTGAAAGGCGGGGCTGCGCCCCTGTCTGCCCCTTCGTCTGCGGGCCGGTGGGGGCCGTTCGCGCAGTTCCCCGCGCCCCTCAAAAGCGGGGCTGCGCCCCAGCTTTTGCCTTCAGGGGCGCGA
>NZ_JBHWZP010000430.1:0-6780 GCF_042728395.1 Streptomyces sp. NPDC060205 | reverse complement strand
CCCCTTTGGGGCGCAGCTGGGGCGGAGCCCCGCTTTCAGGGGCGCGGGGAACGGCGCGAACGGCCCCCACCGAACCCGCAGACGGACGACAACCCCTCAAGCGGAGCGAGTCATGATCTGCAATACCTCAAGCGTGCGAGGCGGAACGTCCGGATCCTCCCCGTCGCTCACAGCCATCCGCACATGCGCATCCCGCGCAGCCCGAACCGCATCGGCCCACCCCGCATGTTCGAGATACACGGAGACAGCCGCATCAGGCCCCACCTGATGCATGATCCGCAACACCCGCAACACCGCGGAGTCGACCAGCGCCGCCTCCTGCGAGTCCCGGAAGATCGTCCCCACATATTTCTCGGCGGACCAGTTGTCCAGCCAGGTGTCCTCGACAAGGCGATAGACGGCGTCGGTCACATCCCCGTACCCGTCGACCCCCGCGAGCCATATCCCCCGCTGGAACTCGGTGTCGGAAAGCATGTGCAGCGCGGAGCGCACATTGCTGCGCCAGCGCCACCACGGCATATCGTTCAGTGGCATGCCGCCCATGGTGGATGAGCGACGCCCGCGACGGGAAGAGTTCTCCGAACCTTGCACGGTCACCGATCGTACGTTCCCGCCGAACCGGCCCGCCCCGCACCCCGGTGTTCACCCGGACGTCACCACGCGTTGACCGAGGGTCACACCGGCCGTAGCGATGTGACGGAATCGTGCGTAACCATGACCGGCCGGCGACGCACCCGCAGCTTCCTCCCCGCCCTGCACCTCCACCCCCGCCTGCGCCTCCCCGCCGCCAGGGCGAGAGTGCTGTCGGCGGGCGCGCTGGCGGTGTGTCTGTCGACGGCCGTCGGGTGCGGTGTCGTCCCCGGTGTCACAGGGGGTTCCGGGGACGACACGATCACCGTCATGACGTGGGCGCCGGAAAAAACCAAAACGACCAACAAGCCCGGAATGCCCGCACTCGCCAAGGCGTACGCACGCTGGATCAACTCCCAGGGCGGCATCAACGGCCGCAAGCTCAAGGTGCTCACCTGCAACGACCACAACGACACGGTGGCCGCCGCGAGCTGCGCCCGCCGCGCCGCCGCGGAGAACGTCGTCGCGGTCGTCGGCTCGTACAGCCAGCACGCCCGCTCGTTCCTCGCTCCGCTGGAGGCGGCCGGCATCCCGTACCTCGGCGGATACGGCGTCACGGACGACGAGTTCACGAGCCCGCTCTCGTACCCGGTGAACGGCGGCCAGCCGTCCCTGCTGGTCGGCCTCGGCCAGCAGCTGGCCAGGTCCTGCGGCCCGGTCACCCTCGTCCGCCCCGACACGATCGCGGGCGACGAACTGCCCGTACTCCTGGACTCCGGACTGACGGCGGGCGGCCACCGGGCCTCCGTCGACCAGCGGGCCGCCGAGGACGCCACGGAGTTCGCGGGGCACGCCCAGCGGGCCCTGCAGCGGGTCACGAAGGACCCGCAGGAGGAGGGCTGCGTGATCCCCGCCCTCGGCGACCGCACCGACACCTTCATGGACTCGTTCCGGCGGACCCGCGAGGACTACCCGACGGTACGGACGGCCTCCGTACTGGGCAGCATCGACCAGTCGATGATCGACGCGACGGGAAGCATGTACGAGGGCTCGTACGTCACCGGCTGGTACCCGGCGTCCAGCGACAAGCGGTGGGATCCGATGCGCGAGGTCATCCGCAAGGAGGCCTTCGGCGACAACCGGATCGACGCCTCCGATCCCGGCGTGCAGACGACCTGGGTCGCGTACACGGCACTCACGAAGGCCATCGAGTCGCTGGGCGACGACGACGTGACCGCGCGGTCGATCAGGCGCACGCTCGACGACGGACTGAAGGTCGACACGGGCGGGCTCACGCCGACCCTGAACTGGAGCTTCCAGGACCTGATCGCGGCGAGCGGCTTCGCGCGGCTGGTCAACGCGGACGTGACCTTCCAGGTGGTGCGCGAGGGCAAGCTGGTCACGGAACGCAAGGGCTTCGTGAACGTCTCAAAGACCCTGGAAACAACCCAGACATCCTGATCGCCCGCTCCAGCCCCGAACCAAGCCTTCCCGCCGACAAACCGATCCCTCGACCGAACAAGCCACACAAGCCCTACAAGGCTTACAAGCCTTACAAGCCGGACACCTCAGAGCTGCCCCGGCTGCCGCTCGGTGAGCCCGTAGGTCTGCGCGATGGAGTTCCACAGCTTCGCGGCCTTGGCCTTCTGCGTGGTCGCGGTACCGCTCTCGCGGTTGCCCGCGGCGGTCTGCCCCGTGGACCGCGCCTGCCCCTTGTGGCAGCCCTTCTTGCCCGCGGCCTGGTCCGCCCACGCGGCGTAGTGGGTGTCCGCCGCGGCGGAGGCCTTCCACGCGCTCTTGAGCGCGGCGGTCAGCTGCGCGTGGTTCTCCAGCTTGTCCACGGACAGCTCCGCGAGCCGCGTGACCAGTCCGTTGCGCTGGTCGGCGGCGTTGCGCAGATCGGTGGCCGCCTGACCGAGGTTGGTGCACTTGCGTACGTTGTCGACGGCCTTGACGACCGAGTCACGGCTGTTGCCGCTGTCCGCCAGGAGCTTGTCCAGGGCCACGGCCTGCTCCTCCTCCGGCCCCGCCGAGGACGAGCCCGAGCCGTCGGTGGCCGGCGCGGTCGCCGCGACCGTCGTGTTCTCGTCGCCCTTGTCCTCCTCGCCCCCGCCCCCGCTGAGCAGGGCGCCCGCGCCGATGCCCAGCACGGCGATGCCCACGCCGACGGCGGCGATGAGGGGAACGCGCGACCGGGACCGGCCACCGCGGCCGTGGTCGCCGTCCGCCGCGGCCCGGCGTGCGCCACGCCCGCCGGGGCCCTCGGGGCCTGCGGGCGCACCGGCACCGCCGGAGGCGCCGAAGCCGCCGGGCGTACCGAAACCGGCCGGCGTACCGAACTCGGGAGACGCGCTGCCCGGCTGTCTGCCCCGCCGTGCGCGCTGCTGGTCGACGGGCGGCAGCTGCTGCGTGGCGCCTCCGCCGTCGGCGCGGAAGAGATTGTCGAACTCGGCGGGCGGCTGCTGCCGATCCTCCGGCCCGGGCATCTGTCTGGGCGTCTGTCCGGGCCCCTGCCCGGGTCCGCCCGGCCGCACCCCGTATCCGGCCGCACCGGGCTGCGAGGGCACCGGCGCCATGAACTGCGTGGGCTGGGCGTCGGGGTCGACGGCGGCGGGGAGCGGCCCGGGACCGTCGGACGGAACCCGCCCGAGGTACTGCGTGGCGTCACCGGAAGCCGTACCCGTACCCGAACCCGCACCCGCACCCGCCGCGGGCATCTCCGGAGGCAACGCCCCGGGCCCCACCGGCGGAAGGAACTGCGTGGCGCCCTCGTCCATGGGCGCGGCACCGCTGACGGGCGGCAGGAACTGCGTCGCACCCTCGTCCATGGGGGCGGCGGGCGGCAACGCACCCGCTCCCGCCCCTGCGCCCGCGCCGGAGACGTCCGGGTAGCCGTATCCGCCCTGTCCCTGCGGGCCGGAGCCGCCGGGGTTCTGCGTCTGCGAGACGCCGTACCCGTTACCGGTCCGGCCGTCGTACTGCTGCGACTGCTGTGGTTGCTGCGCTTGCTGCTGCGGCTGTGCCTGGGGTATCGCGCCGCCGGGCGTCTGCGGGGCTGCGCCCCACTGACCGCCCTGGGCCTGCGCCCCGTACGGACCGGCGGGAGGCTCGGTGTACTGCGAGACCTGCCCGCCACCGCCGGACGCGCCCCAGCCCGAGCCGGGCGCACCCTGGCCGCCGGCGCCCTGCGGCCCGGCACTCCAGCTGGATATCTGCGTGTCCGGAGCCTGAGCGGCACCGCCGCCACCGGCCCCGCCACCCGTGCCGCCCGCGCTGCCCCACTCGTCGGCCTGCGGAGCGGACCGCGGACCCCACGGCTGGTCCCAGGCCTGACCGCCCGCCGGGACCGCGCGGTCGCCGGTCTGGCCCGGCAGGAGGGGCTCGCCGCCGTCGGACGGCAGCACGATGCCTTCGCGCGCGGGTCGCGCCGAGGGCTCGTCGCCCTGTCCGTTGTGCGTCACCGGGACTCCTACGAATGGGGGACCTTCGGAATCGTCGGTTCACGCTACCGGGTCCCCAGGAGCCGGTGCCACGCAGCACGGGACGTGACACCCGCCACCGGGGACAGTGAGTGACAAACCGCCCCCGGAAAGCTGTTCGAGCCCCCTTTTTGCGCCTCCTTTCCCAACGCGTGCTTCTTTTCTCACACGTTCACGCCCGGCCGCCCGGGGCCGGCCCTCGCCCCGGTGACGTCAGGCCGCCGCCTGAAGCTCCATCCGCGCCCCGAACTCCCGGACCACGGGCTCGTCCCTGTACGGCTCCAGGCGCTGCTGGAAGTCGTCCAGGTACTCGGCGCCGCGGTTCGAGCGCAGCGTGCCCAGCAGTTCGACAGCGCGCAGGCCCGTGTGGCAGGCCTCCTCCACCTCGCGCTGCTGCACCTGCGCGCTGGCCAGGAGCACGTACCCGATCGCGCGCCGCCGGGCCCGCGACTCGGGATGCCCGTCGAGGGACTCCTGCGCGCGCCGGGCGGCCGCCTCGGCCTGCCCCAGGTCACGGTGACAATGCGCCAACTCGTCGGCCAGATAGGCCTCGTCGAAGTGCGCGATCCAGCGCGGGTCGTCCCCGGACTCCGGATCGGCCTGCTCCAGCGCCGCCACGGCCCGGCCGGACGCCGACTGCGCCGAACGCGCGTCGCCCAGCAGGGCATGCCCCCGCGCCTCCGCGGCGTGGAACATCGACTCCGCGCGCGGTGTGACCCGCCCGCGCGCCCCCTCCTGCGCCGCCCGCGCCAACTGGGCGATCTCCCGCGGGTTTCCGAGCTGCGCGGCCAGGTGGCTCATGGACGCGGCGAGCACGTACCCGCCGTAGCCGCGGTCGCCCGCCGCCTGTGCCAGCCGCAGCGCCTGGATGTAGTAGCGCTGCGCGAGGCCCGGCTGCCCGGTGTCGATCGCCATGTAGCCGGCCAGCTCCGTCAACCGTGCGACCGCCGCGAAGAGTTCACGCCCGACCGCTTCCCGGTACGAACCCGCCAGCAGCCCGGAGACGACGCTGTTCAGGTAGTGCACGACGACCGGGCGCACGTGCCCGCTGCCGTACTGGTGGTCGAGGTCGACGAGCGCCTGCGTCATCGCGGTGACCGCCGCCACGTCGGACTGCCCGACCCGTGGCCCGGCGGAGCGCGAGACCTGCGCGTCCGGCGAGGAGATCAGCCAGTCCCGGCTCGGCTCGACGAGCGCGGAGGCCGCGACGGACGAACCGGACAGGAAGTCCCGGCGCCCCACGTCGCTGCGCCACAGCTCGCAGACCTGCTCGATCGCGCCGAGGACCGTCGGCGAGAACTGCAGACCCACGCCGGAGGCGAGGTTCTTGCCGTTCGCCATGCCGATCTCGTCGATCGTGACGGTCCGGCCCAGCTTGCGGCCCAGCGCCTCGGCGATGATCGCGGGCGCCCGGCCGCGCGGCTGCTGTCCGCGCAGCCAGCGCGCCACGGACGTCTTGTCGTAGCGCAGATCGAGACCGTGTTCCGCGCCGCACATGTTGACCCGGCGGGCCAGACCGGCGTTGGAACAGCCCGCTTCCTGAATGAGCGCCTGCAGTCGTTCGTTCGGCTGCCGCGCTACGAGAGGCCTTGCGGCCATTGGCGTACCCCCTGTGGCTGCGGTGCCTGCCCACGCGCACCGAGTTGATGAGCCCTCAGTGACCGGACCCTCCCGCCCCCGCTGAGAGGAACGAGAAGTCCGGCCTCGAAGATCAATGCCCCGCGGACATACCGAAGATGCGAGACATGCGAGGATTGCCGGGTAAAGGCTGCTGCCCGCCCCACACAGGGCTACCCACCACCCGCTGCCGCCTCCCATGCGCGCCCCCACAGATGCATCCATGCGCCCCACGCGTGGGATCGGTGCTCCTCCCCCGCGCGCACAGGGCCCGTAACCCCTGATGGGTGCGGGAGTTGAGTTCAGCGTGGAAGAGACGATCGCAGGCACCGAGACCGCCCAGATCCCGAAGCAGCGTGGCGAGTCGCTGCAGGACACAGCCGTGCGCTACGCCGAGGAGCGCCATTGGGACGTGTTCCCCGGCACCTGGCTGGAGGCCGTCGACGGCGTGCAGTGCTGCTCGTGCGGCGATCCTTCGTGCGCGGTGCCCGGCGCGCACCCGGCGCGCGACGACTGGGAGACGGTGGTCACGGGCAGCGTGACCGTCGCGCGCCGGCTGTGGGCGAAGCAGCCCGCCGCGTCGATCCTGCTGCCGACGGGGCGGACGTTCGACGCGATCGACGTGCCCGAGACCGCGGGGTTCCTCGCGCTCGCGCGCATGCGGCGGATGGAGCTGACGCTCGGGCCTGTGACGTGTACGCCGGATCGGCGCATGCAGTTCTTCGTGCTTCCCGGGGCGGCGGCGAAGGTGCCCGATCTCGTGCGGAAGCTGGGGTGGCCGATTGCGTCCCTCGACCTGGACGTGCTCGGCGAGGGCACGTACGTGGCGGCGCCGCCCACGCGGTTCGGCGCGCGGGGGGCTGTGCAGTGGGCCTGCCGGCCCACGCCTGCGAATCGGTGGCTGCCGGATGCGGAGGAACTGATCTCCCCGCTGGCCTACGCATGCGGCCGCGACGCGCGTCGGTGACGCCGGCCGTCGCGGCGGCCCGGTGGACATCCGGCGGCCCGGTGGGGGCTGGTCGCGCAGTTCCCCGCGCCCCTTGGGGGGTGGTGCTGCGCGTTGTGCGTACGTGCGGGCCGGTGGGGGTCGGCCGCGCAGTTCCCCGCGCCCCTC
>NZ_JBHWZP010000429.1:0-6835 GCF_042728395.1 Streptomyces sp. NPDC060205 | reverse complement strand
CGCAGTTCCCCGCGCCCCTGCAAGCCGGGCTGCGCCCAGGCCTGCAACGGCCACCGCAGCCACCACCCCCGAAGGACCGCGAGAAACGACCCGCAGTCACAAACATCCCCTCGGTCCCCCGCACCGAAGGGTCACGGGAAACGACCCGCAGTCAGAATCACGCCCCCGGCCCCACGCACCTAAGGGGCGCGGGGAACTGCGCGGCCAGCCACAGCCGGCCCGCACCGGGCGGGCAACGGATCCCCCGCCCACCCAAGAGGGCCTCCACCCGCGGCAGCGCGTCCTCAGGCCCGGGGCCCAGGGCCCGGACCCTCCGGTGGGATCACCTCTCCCTGGACCACCCGAGGCGGAGCCTCCCCCTCCGCCGCCGCCCTCTTCTCGGCCTTCAGGATCCGCGCGGACTTCCCCGCGGAACGTGCCAGGTCCGGCCCCTTCTTCACGGCCAGGACGACGATGACGACGACGAGGATGACGGCGAGCTCGCTCAGCCCGAACATGTGCGTCCTCTCCCCTTCCGTTTCCGCCCCGCCGCCGTCAGACGCCGACGCCGAAGTCGGAGGCGATGCCCGCGAGCCCGGAGGCGTAGCCCTGGCCGACCGCGCGGAACTTCCACTCGGCGCCGTGGCGGTACAGCTCGCCGAAGACCATCGCGGTCTCGGTGGCGGCGTCCTCGGACAGGTCGTAGCGGGCGATCTCGGCGCCGCCGGCCTGGTTGACGACGCGGATGAAGGCGCCCCGGACCTGTCCGAAACTCTGCCCGCGGGCTTCGGCGTCGTGGATGGACACGGGGAAGACGATCTTCGCGACCTCGGCCGGCACGGCCGCCAGGTCCACCTTGACGGACTCGTCGTCGCCCTCGCCCTCACCGGTGAGGTTGTCACCGGTGTGCTCGACCGAGCCGTCGGGGCTCTTGAGGTTGTTGTAGAAGATGAAGTGCTGGTCGGAGAGGACCTTGCCCGACTCGTCGACGAGCAGTGCCGACGCGTCGAGGTCGTAGTCCGTGCCCGTCGTGGTCCGTACGTCCCAGCCGAGGCCGACCAGTACGGCCGTCAGGCCCGGCGCCTCCTTGCTGAGCGAGACATTGCCGCCTTTGGAAAGGGAAACTCCCACGCCGATCTCCTTATTGGTGCGAACGTTCCTCGTGGGGCA
The DNA here is from genome assembly GCF_042728395.1 of Streptomyces sp. NPDC060205. Classification (NCBI taxonomy): domain Bacteria; kingdom Bacillati; phylum Actinomycetota; class Actinomycetes; order Kitasatosporales; family Streptomycetaceae; genus Streptomyces; species Streptomyces sp. NPDC060205. The sequence continues at coordinate 5,686 of NZ_JBHWZP010000429.1, read as the reverse complement.
GAATCTACAGCACTGTAGAAAATAAGGAAGGAGACAGGACGTGACGGACCGGCGGCAGCGTCCCCCGCGGCGGGGGCAGGGCGAGCTGGAGGCGCAGGTCCTGTCGGCCCTGTGCGCGGCGGAGGTGCCCGCGACGGCGGGCTGGGTGCAGGAGCGCCTCGGCGGGGATCTCGCCTATACGACCGTCATCACGATCCTGACCCGGCTGCTGGCCAAGGGTGCGGTGACCCGGGAGCGCGTCGGCCGGTCCTTCGTGTGGACCCCGGCCTCGGACGAGGCGGGTCTGGCGGCCCGCCGGATGCGCCGGGTCCTGGACGGCGAACGCGACCGGGAGGCCGTACTCGCGAGTTTCGTGACGTCCCTGGAGCCGGACGACGAGCGGCTGTTGCGTGAACTGCTGGCCCACCCCGGCGCGGAGGGGGACGACTGAACGCCGCCCTCGGGGCCGGGGTGGACCTCGTGAGGGACGGGAAGCCGTCAGCGCTCCTCCCGCTCCCCCCGCTCTTCCCGCTCCCCCCGCTCCTCCTGCTCCTTCTTCTTCTCCTACTCCTCTTCCTGGTCCTCCTCGTCGCCCTCGAAGAAGTCCCCCACCTCGTCCACGATCTCCGCCGCCACCAGTCCGCCGGCGACCCCGACCGCGAGTCCCGCCGCGCCCGCGGCGACGCCCGCCCCGATGCCGGGGTGCGACCGCTCGTGCAGCTCGTGCCGGTCGTGGCCGTACGCCGCGTCGGGTCCGTACGACTCCCGGTGTTCGACCAGTTCCCGCACCCAGCCGTCGACCACGGCGTTCCAGTCCTGGTGGCCGACGCCCTCGTGGGAGACGGTGAACCGGGTGAGCGTGTCGTCGCCCGAGGAGAGGAGGCCGCCGCGCTTGTCGGCCTCCAGGACCACCTCCATGCTCGTGGGGGCGGCGAGGAAGGTCACCTCGATCTCGTTGACCGCGTGGGCGTACGCGGGCGACGGGGTGAGTTCGAGCTCCTGGTAGAAGGGGAGCTGCTGGCCCGTGCCGCCGATGCGGCCCAGTTCCAGGTCCGCGGACCGGAAGCCGAAGCCGAGCTGTCCGAAGGCCTCCAGGACCGCCTCCTGGACGGGCCGGGGCGTCACGGTCAGCCGGTCCAGGTCGCCCTTGTCGCGTGCGCCCGCCACCGAGAGCTCCGTGCGCAGGCCGAGGACGATGCCGAGATCCTGCCCGTACAGCTCGGTGACCGGGGTCTCCCAGGGGAGGGTGACCGTGAACGGGACGGTCCGCTCCTCGTCCTCGGAGAGCCGGAACCCGCCGCCGACGGTGAACCGTTCGAAGACGACCCCGCTCTCGCTCTCCCCCTCCTCGTGCTCGGCCTCGACGCCCGCGACCAGTTCCAGCGTGATGTGCTCGATGTCGGCGTCCGAGCTGCCGCCTCTGAGCCGGATCTCGCCCGAGAGCATCCCGCCGGGCAGGGCGGGGGCGGGGCTCAGGACCGTGTCCACCGTGGGGCCGCCCACGCCGAGTGATCCGAGCAGCCGTTTGAACACCATTGAGGGGTCCACTCCTTCATGTGCGGGTGGTCGTGCCGGGCCGTGCTCCGCGTACGTGTACGCGGTCCTGCTCTACGTACATGTAGAGGTTAAGGGCGGCCCCCCGTACCGTGATCAGGTACCCCCGGCCCAGGCCCCACCAGGGAGAACGTGAGCTGCGCCACTCGTGCCCGGCATCTCTGGACTCCGCACTTTGCGATTCCTTTACACTGGTGGGAACGCCAGACGACGACGAAGGAGCAACGGTTCCACCATGGGTGAACCTCCTAGTACCAGCCGTGCCGTCCCCGGCCCGAGACGTGTGCGTACGGGAGCGGGGGTGGCACGGTGACCGAGATCCTGCTGCTTCTGCTCGCCCTGTCGCTCACGCTCGCCTGCGCCGTGTTCGTGGCGGCCGAGTTCTCGCTGACCACCGTCGAGCGCGGTGATCTGGAGCGGGCCGCCGAGGCCGGCGAGCGCGGCGCGGACGGCGCCCTGAAGGCCGTCCGGAAGCTGACGTTCCAGCTGTCCGGCGCCCAACTGGGCATCACCGTCACCTCCCTGGTGATCGGCATGCTCGCCGAACCGTCACTGGCCGTCCTCCTGGAGGGCCCGCTCAAGGCCGTGGGCCTGGGCGGCGCGGCCTCCACGACGGCGACCCTGCTCGGCGTGGTCCTCTCCACCGTCGTCCTGATGGTCGTCGGCGAGCTGGTCCCGAAGAACTGGGCGATCTCCCGCCCGCTGGCCGTCGCCAAGGTGGTCGCAGGACCGCAGCGCGCCTTCACGGCCGCGTTCGGCCCGTTCATCCGGCACCTGAACAACACCGCGAACCGGTTCGTCCGCCGCTTCGGCCTGGAACCCGCCGAGGAGCTGGCCTCCGCCCGGGGCCCGGAGGAACTGGTCGCGCTGGCCCAGCACTCGGCCGCCCAGGGCGCCCTGGAGCCGGACTCCGCCGAACTGTTCGTCCGTACGCTGCACCTGGGCGAACTGACCGCCCAGAACGTGATGACACCGCGCGTCGACGTTCGGGCGCTGGAGGCGCACGCCACGGCCACCGACGCCGCCAATCTCTCGCACGCCACCGGACTGTCCCGCTTCCCGGTCTACCGCGACAGCCTGGACGAGGTCGTGGGCACGGTCCACATCCGGGACGTACTCGCCCTGGAACCCGGCGAGCGGGCCACGACCCCCGTCACCGAGCTGGCCACGGCCCCGCTCCTGGTGCCCGACAGCCTGCCCGCCGACCGGCTCCTGGAGCGCATGCGCACGGCCCGCACGATGGCCGTCGTCATCGACGAGTACGGCGGCACGGCCGGGGTGGCCACGGTGGAGGACATCGTGGAGGAGGTCGTCGGCGAGGTCCGCGACGAGCACGACCCCGTCGAGATCCCCGACCTGCTGCCCGCCCCCGCCACGGCCGACGGCCGCCCGGCCTGGGACGCGGACGGCGGCGTACGGCTGGACGAGCTGGCCGCGACAGGACTGCGCGCGCCGGACGGCCCGTACGAGACGGTCGCGGGCCTGGTCGCCACCCGGCTGGCCCGCATCCCGGCCGAGGGCGACGTCCTCGAACTGGGCGGCTGGCGGCTGGACGTCCTCGCCGTCGAGCACCACCGGGCCGACCGCGTCCGCATCACCGGACCGGCCGCCGAGCCGGACGGCGAGCACGACGACGGCCCCGACGGAGATCCCGACGGCGGTCACGACGGTGAACCGGTCGGCCAGAGCGCGCGGGAGTCACGATGAGTACCTCCACCACGATCCAACTGCTCATCGGCGCCCTGACCCTGCTGACCAACGCGTTCTTCGTCGGCGCCGAGTTCGCCCTGATCTCCGTACGCCGCAGCCAGATCGAGCCGCTGGCCCAGGAGGGCAACAAGCGCGCCCGGATGACCCTGTGGGGTCTGCGGCACATCTCGGCGATGATGGCGACCGCCCAGCTCGGCATCACCGTCTCCTCGCTGGTGCTGGGCGCGGTCGCCGAACCGGCCATCGCGCATCTGCTGGAGCCCGCCTTCGAGGCGGCGCACATCCCGCACGGGCTGGTGCACCCGATCGCCTTCGTGATCGCGCTGACCGTGGCGACGTATCTGCACATGCTGTTCGGCGAGATGGTCCCGAAGAACATCGCGCTCGCCGCGCCCGCGCAGACCGCGCTGCTCCTCGGCCCCGCGCTGGTGGCCCTCACCCGGGCCCTGAAGCCGTTCATCTTCGGGATCAACGCCTTCGCCAACGCCCTGCTGAAACTGCTGCGCGTCGAGACCAAGGACGAGGTGGAGTCGGCGTTCACGGACGACCAGCTCGCCCGGATGGTCGTCGACTCCAGCGAGGCCGGGCTCCTGACGGCCGCCGACGGCGAACGGCTGCGCGACGCCCTGGAGCTGGGCACCCGCCCGGTCGGCGAGATCCTCGTCCCGGCCCAGCGGATGCGCACGGTCGACGACACCGTGACCCCGGCGCGGCTGGAACGCGCGGCGGCCGAGGCCGGCTTCTCCCGGCTGCCCGTGACCGGCGGGGACGGCACGCTGCTCGGCTACCTCCACATCAAGGACACGCTCGGCGTCGTCGAACGCGACCGGCCGTTCCCGCGGAGCGCCCTGCACCCCGTGACGCGCGTCCGTATCGACACCCCGCTCGACGACACGCTCACCGCGCTGCGGGCCACGGGCAGTCATCTCGCGGCGGTCACCGGCGAGGCCGGCAAGGTCCTCGGCTTCGTCACCATGGAGGACGTCCTGTCGGAGCTGGTCGGACCGTCCCCCGCGGGGGTCTGACCGGAGTCCGGCCGGTCCCCGGCGAGGGCGGGACGGGCCGCCGCGCGGGCCTGCGGCGGCCGGTCGGCGCGTGCCGGCCGGTCACCGCAGCGGTCTGCGGATCCAGACCTCGCCGGTCATCGGACCCGGGCCGGGACCGGCGGCGAACGCGGTGGCGGGGGCGATGTGCGGACCGAGGACACCGCACCTCGACCATCCCCAGGCGCGGAACGTCTCCGCCGCGGCGCCCGGCGACCCGCCGCCCGGTGACCCGCCGCCCCCGTCGGCGCCGTTCCCGCGGCTGCCGGCGGGGTGGTCCGTGTCCCGGCCGGTGGCCGCGACGACCAGATCGGCGTCGAGCCGGATCAGCAGCCGTTCGACCAGGCGCGTGGCGATACCGCGGCGGCGATGGGCCGGCAGCACCATCAGTTCGGCGAGCAGGAACGTACGGCCCGACGCGGTGAGTTCCTCGATGTCCGCCGGCAGCTCCCCCTGGAAGTCCGACCACCACTCGCCGGTACGCGGCACCCGGAACCCGTACGCGCAGCCGACCGTCCCGGCCGTGTCGGCGACCACCATGTCGAAGCCGGTGTGCTGCACATGCTGCTCAAGCCGGTGCAGGAAGCCCTGGCGGTCCCGGTGTTCCGCACCCGCCGCATTCCGGTACGCGCCGACGTACACATCGGCGACGGCGTCCCGCTGCTGCTCCGCCTGCCACCGGGACAGCCTGCGCAAGTACACCTCTGCCATACGGGCCTCCCCCCGGCCGCGGGACGGGTGTCCCCGGACTCGGCATCATCACAGCAGGAGCCGCCGGGGTAAACGGGGCCTGCGCGTCGGCCGGTGATGGCCCGTCATGTCCGCCTGCGCTCACGGGTGTTCGCGGGCCGGGCGCGCGGCCGGTCGTACAGCCGGGCGAGGGAGGTGGGAGCGGGAGGGAAGTGAGCCGGGGAGACCCCTGGAACACCCGTGCCCAGGGCCGTGGGACCGTGGCCGGCATCGTCCGACGGACGACGGTTCACAGGGCTGTGCAGGGCCGCCTCTCTCGCCTACGCTCGGAACAGAATGTGAGTGAGGCTCACCTGGACCCCGTGGTCAGGAACTGAGCCCGCCGATGATGACGAAGCCGTGGTCCACGGCTTCCCTCGCGCCCCCGGCCCCCGGGTGCACCAGCCCCTGATCCCCGGGTGCCAGGACGAGGCGATCGAGAACGCCGAGCGAGTTTTTCCCTCCCGCCGCATCCTTGCGGGCGGACCCCTGTCCACATGTCCCTTGCGGACCCGCCGACGGTGCACTCCCGCGTGCCGCCGCGACCCGCCGAGGGATCTCATGCCCTGAAACCGCTGCCGGGGGGCGGCGAGGAAGGGCGGTGCGGTCGCCCCCCGGGGGGCCGCCCCCCCCCGCGGCCCCCCCCCCAGTGTCGTTTAAACAAAAACCAG
>NZ_JBHWZP010000428.1:0-6839 GCF_042728395.1 Streptomyces sp. NPDC060205 | reverse complement strand
GGTCCCCCGCGCCCCTAAAAGATGAAAGGCAGGGGCGCAGCCCCGCCTTTCAGGGGCGCGGGGAACTGCGCGGGCGACCCCCACTCGGCCGCGGACGACGCACGTCCCCGCACCCCGCGGCAGCGGAGCGCTGAGCTACATGATCGGGTCCGGCTCGCGCGCCAGATCCGCCGCGCCCACCAGCCCCGCCTCGTTCCCCAGCCGCGCGGCGATCACATCGGCGACGGGACGCCAGTTCCCACCCACCAGCCACCGCTTGTACGACTTACGGATCGGGTCGAGGACCAGTTCGCCCTCGTCGGAGAGACCCCCGCCGACGATGAACGCGGAGGGGTCGAAGAGAGAGGCCAGGTCGGCGAGGCCCGCGCCGGCCCAGCGGGCCAGCTCGCGGTAGGAGTCCACCGCCACCGGGTCGCCCTGCCGCGCCGCCATCGAGATGTGCTTGCCCTCGATGCCGTCGGGCGAGCCGTCGCCCAGCGACAGCAGGATGTCCGCGTTCTCCGGCGTCGCGTTGGCCCGCTGCTTCGCGTAGCGGACGAGCGCGCGGCCGGACGCGTACTGCTCCCAGCAGCCCTGCGAGCCGCAGCCGCACAGCAGGCCGTCCGGGACCATCCGGATGTGCCCGAACTCCGCGGCGACGCCGAAGTGCCCGCGGCGCAGCTTGTTGCCGATGATGATGCCGCCGCCCAGGCCGGTGCCGAGCGTGATGCAGATGACGTTGCGGTGCCCCTTGCCCGCACCGAACTTGTACTCGCCCCAGGCCGCCGCGTTCGCGTCGTTCTCGACCACGACCGGCAGGCCCACCCGGGCCTCCACCGCTTCCTTCAGGGGCTCCTGCCGCCAGTCGATGTTCGGCGCGAAATAGACCGTCGAGCGCTGCCGGTTGACGTATCCGGCGGCACCGATGCCCACGCCGACGATCTCGTGCCCGGCCCTGGCGCCTTCGACGGCCGCGGCGATCGCGTCCACGATCGCCTGCGGCGTCGAGGGAGTCGGCACCTTGAAGGTCGAGAGGATGTTGCCTTCCTCGTCGACCACCCCGGCCGCGATCTTCGTGCCGCCGATGTCGACGCCGATGGTGAGTCCCATGAATCCCTCAGTTTCGGTCGAGCCCCGCTATGGCCAACCGTACCCGAGCGGCTTCAGTCGAGGTCGATGTGTTCACCGCTGCCGGTGCCCTCGTCCCGCGGGCGCGCGGCCGTGTCCCGGGCGGTCCAGCGCCGTTCCTGCGCCTCGACGGCGGAGCGGTACGCGGCGAGCAGCTCGGAGCCCGCGCTCGCGAGGTGGTCGAACACGTCGGGGTTGCGCTCGATGACGGGCTCGACGGCGGCCTTGGCCTGCTGCACGACCTGGTTCACCATCTGCTGGGCGGCGCCGCCGGCGACCGCGCCGAGCAGCGGCGACTGCAGTCCGGACAGCTTGTCGGCGACGGCGTCGACGAGTTTGCGCAGTTCCTCGGCGGCCGAGCCGGGCGGCTGGCCGTACTGGGTGCGGCGGCGGGCCTTCTCGGCGGCGAGGTCCTCGGCACACGCCTTCGCCCAGGCGTCGTCGTCGGTCGCCCGGACCTCGTCGCGCGGGTCGTCGCGCTCCTCGCCGCGCACCGTGCCGTCCTGCACCGGGTCGAGCGCGTCCTCCCCCGCGTCGGACGTGGGGCGCTCATCGCTCATGGCGGACTCCAAGCATCGGCTCTGTGTCTGTCGACGTTACCCGAACGGGGTAGGCCGTTCACCGTGTCCGTGGCCACAGATCCGGGTCGGGCGCGAACCGGACACGCAGTTCGCCCTCGCGCAGGGAGGCGCCGTCGACCGCGCAGCGGCGCAGGGCGGACGGGAGCGCGACGATCCGGCGGAACTGCCCGACGGTGACGACGAGTTCGTCCCCGCGGCGTACGAGGTCCAGCTCCTCGCGTATCGCGCCGGGCAGTGGGATGTGCCAGACGAGCACGCCGTCGTCGGCGAGCCGGTCGACGACGGGCCACACGAGCGGACCGGAAGCGGCGCCGGCACCGGCATCCGGGGCGGGTACGGGAAGCAGGGCCAGGTCCTCGGTGCCGCGCGGGTCGCGGCCGAGGTGGGGTACCTCGTGCACCGCGCACGTCCCGGCGGAGCCCCACTCGTCACGCCATCCGTCGAGGGACTTGCGCTGCTGGGCGGCGAGGGCGGCCAGCCAGGTGTCGGGGGACGCGTCGGGCAGGACGCGGTTGCCGATCAGGGCGTCGGTGCGCAGCCCGCGCAGGGCGAGCCCGGTGACGGCCGACCGTACGGCGTCGGCACCCGCGGGTCCCGGCTCGGCGACCAGCCGTACCGTCGTGGCCGGGTCCTCGACGGCCAGCTGGACCGCGGCCAGTTCGACGTCCCAGCGGGCCGCCGTCTCGTACAGCCGGTCCGTCGGCATGGGGACGCCGGCCAGGCGGCCGAGGACGGGGCGCAGGGCGCGGGCGGCCTGGCGTTCCGCGGGCAGCAGACGGCGCAGGTAGCGGCGCAGTTGTTCCGGCAGGGCCAGCAGGGCGAGGGCCTGGGGGGCCGGTGGCAGGTCGACGACCAGCAGGTCGAAGGTGTCCGCGGCGGACGCGTCGCGCAGCGCGCGGAGCAGGGTGAGTTCCTCGGCGCCGGGCAGCGGGGTGAGTTCCTCGGCGTCCAGGCGGGCCGAGCCCAGCAGGTCGAGGGCGGTGGAGGCCTGTTCCTGGAGGGCCAGGAGGTCCGCCCGGAAGCTCTCGCCCGCGTCCGGCCGCCAGGCGGTGAGCCCGGGGGCGGTCTCGGCGGGCGTGGAGCCGGTGGGGGCGCCGAGGGCGGCACCGAGGGTGTCGGTGCGGTCCGCGGAGAGCACCAGGGTGCGGGTGCCCCGGCGGGCGGCCTCCCGAGCGGTGGCCGCGGCGACGGTGGTGCGGCCGGAACCGCCGGGGCCGGTGATCAGGATGGTGCGCATGGAGATGAACGGTACGTGGTGCGGCGGCGCCCGCGACGGGCCGCTACTTGTCGCCCGGTCCCGCCTTCTTGTCGGCGTCCCCGGACTCCGCCTGCGCACCGGCTTCCCTGGCGGCGTCGCCCGACTCCACGCGCTTCTTCAGGCCCGCCAGCGCGCGGTCGATGATGACCTTCTCCGCCTTGCGCTTGATCATGCCGAGCATCGGGATCTTGACGTCGACGGTGAGCCGGTAGGTGACCTCGGTGGCGCTCAGACCGGCGGGCCTGAGGATGTACGAGCCGTCGAGCGAGCGGAGCATCTGGGACTTGACCAGGGTCCAGGAGACCTCGTGGTCGCCGGTCCAGGTGTAGCCCAGGGTCTGGTCGTCCTTGATGGCGCCCGCGTCCATGACGAGGCGGACCTGCTCGGCGCGGCCCTTCTCGTCCGTCGCGAGCACCTGCGCCTCCTTCACCTCGCCCGTCCAGTCGGGGTAGCGGGCGAAGTCGGCGATGACCGCCATGACGTCGGCCGGTGCCGCCTCGATCGTGATACTCGAACTGGTGTTTTCCGCCATCGCTGTGGCTCCTCCAGATGCGGTCCGGACAGGGGGTTCTGCGGGGCACGAGGGTTCTGCGGGGTACGAACGCTTTCTACCTGTGTGCGCAGCGTGAACGCTACCGCGCTGGGGAGGTCCCGCCGCCCCCGGCCCCGCGACCGCCGGTGGCCCCGGCGGCCCTCACCACTCCAGCGCCCACGGCTTGCCCGTCGAGGCGAAGTGGCCCACGTTCACGCACTCCGTGGCGCCGACGCGCATCCGCCGGGCGAGCGGCTGGTGGACGTGCCCGAAGAGCGCGTAACGCGGCCTGGTGCGCCGGATGGCGGCCAGCAGGGCCCGGCTGCCCCGCTCGAAGCGCCGCGCCACCGTGTCGTAGACCAGCTCGGGCACCTCGGGCGGGATGTGGGTGCAGAGCACGTCGACCTCCCCGACGGCCTCGATCTTCGCCGCGTACTCCTCGTCGCTGATCTCGTACGGGGTCCGCATGGGGGTACGCAGTCCGCCGCCGACGAAGCCGAAGACCCGGCCGCCGATCTCGACGCGCTGCCCGTCGAGGACGGTGGTGCCGGGGCCCGCGTACTCCGACCAGAGGGATGGGATGTCGACGTTGCCGTAGGTGGCGTACGTCGGGGTGGGGAACGCCGCGAAGAGTTCGGCGTACTGCTTGCGTACGGCCTTCTCGATGGCGGGGCCGCGGTCGACGCCCGCCCACAGCCGGGCACCGAGGGCCCGCGCCTCCTCGTACCGGCGGGCGGTGCGCAGCTCGACGATGCGGTCCGTGTTCTCCGTGCCGAAGAGGTCCGGGAAGATGCCGCGGGAGTGGTCGGCGTAGTCGATGAAGAGGACGAGGTCGCCCAGACAGATCAGGGCGTCCGCGCCCTCACCGGCCCTGACCAGGTCACGGACATTGCCGTGCACGTCGCTCACGACGTGGATCCGGGTCCTCGGGGATTCCCCCGGCGTCCTGCGCTCGCGGCCGCTGTCGCCGCCGCCTTGTGTACCTGCCATGGCGATCAAGGGTAGGCCTGTGGAGCAAAGGTGTGTAGACGCGGGCGGACCTGCGGTTACTACCCAGTCAGTAACGGCTTGGACTACTCTGCGCCAAGGAACGCCAACACGTGTGACGCGGGGAACATCTCGCCGGACCCCCCTGTCGTAGAGGCACTACCGGCGGGTAACGTCCGGGCAGTCCAGTCGTGCTCAGGGTTTCAACAACCGACTCCCGGAGCACCTGCCCGAGCCTTGGACCGCTCCGTCGCATCACACGAAGTCGTGGCGTCGGCGCCCTATGAGGAGCAGCAGTCTTGCGCGAGTTCAGCCTTCCGGCTTTGTACGAGGTCCCTGCGGACGGCAATCTGACCGACATCGTCCGCAGAAACGCCGCGCAGCATCCCGATGTCGCGGTCATCGCCCGCAAGGTCGGCGGAACCTGGACGGATGTCACGGCCACCGTCTTCCTCGCCGAGGTGCAGGCCGCCGCGAAGGGCCTGATCGCCTCGGGCGTGCAGCCCGGCGACCGCGTCGCCCTGATGTCCCGCACGCGGTACGAGTGGACGCTGCTCGACTTCGCCATCTGGAGCGCGGGCGCCGTCACCGTACCGGTGTACGAGACCAGCTCCCCGGAGCAGGTGCAGTGGATCCTCGGCGACTCGGGAGCGACCGCGATCGTCGTGGAGCTGGACGCGCACGCGGCCACCGTGGAATCGGTGCGCGACCGGCTGCCGCACCTCAAGCACGTCTGGCAGATCGAGGGCGGCGGCATCGACGAGCTCGACCGCGCCGGCAAGGACGTCTCGGACGCGGCGGTCGAGGAGCGCAGCTCGCTCGCCAAGGCCGACGACCCGGCGACGATCGTCTACACCAGCGGCACGACCGGGCGCCCCAAGGGCTGTGTGCTGACCCACCGCAGCTTCTTCGCCGAGTGCGGCAACATCGTGGAGCGGCTGCGGCCGCTGTTCCGCACCGGCGAGTGCTCGGTGCTCCTCTTCCTGCCGCTCGCGCACGTCTTCGGGCGGCTCGTGCAGGTCGCGCCGATGATGGCGCCGATCAAGCTGGGCATGGTCCCGGACATCAAGAACCTCACCGACGAACTGGCCTCGTTCCGGCCGACGCTGATCCTCGGTGTGCCGCGCGTCTTCGAGAAGGTCTACAACTCGGCGCGGGCCAAGGCGCAGGCCGACGGCAAGGGCAAGATCTTCGACAAGGCGGCGGACACGGCGATCGCGTACAGCCGCGCGCTGGACACCCCGGCGGGCCCCTCCATCGGCCTGCGGATCAAACACAAGACGTTCGACAAACTCGTCTACAGCAAGCTGCGCGCGGTGCTCGGCGGCAAGGGCGAGTACGCGATCTCGGGCGGCGCGCCGCTGGGTGAGCGCCTCGGCCACTTCTTCCGCGGCATCGGCTTCACGGTCCTTGAGGGGTACGGGCTGACCGAGTCCTGCGCGGCCACCGCGTTCAACCCGTGGGACCGGCAGAAGATCGGCACGGTCGGGCAGCCGCTGCCCGGCTCGGTGATCCGCATCGCCGACGACGGCGAGGTGCTGCTGCACGGCGAGCACCTGTTCAAGGGGTACTGGAACAACGAGGGCGCGACCGAGGAGGCGCTGGCCGACGGCTGGTTCCACACCGGGGACATCGGCACCCTCGACGAGGACGGGTACCTGCGGATCACCGGCCGCAAGAAGGAGATCATCGTCACGGCGGGCGGCAAGAACGTCGCCCCGGCCGTCATCGAGGACCGGATCCGGGCGCACGCGCTGGTCGCGGAGTGCATGGTCGTCGGCGACGGGCGGCCGTTCGTGGGCGCGCTCGTCACCATCGACGAGGAGTTCCTCGGGCGGTGGGCCGAGGACCACGGGAAGCCTGCCGGCTCCACGGCGGCGTCCCTGGCGCTCGACCCGGATCTGCTCGCGGCGCTCCAGAGCGCGGTGGACGACGGGAACGCGGCGGTGTCGAAGGCGGAGTCCGTGCGGAAGTTCCGTGTGCTGTCGCACCAGTTCACGGAGGACTCGGGGCACTTGACGCCGTCGCTGAAGCTGAAGCGGAACGTTGTGGCGAAGGATTACGCCACGGAGATCGAAGCGATCTATCAGGCCTGAGGCCCGCCAATTCCCTGCGCCTGCGGCCCGGCGATGGGCGCGCCTCATCGATTGCGCAGTTCCCCGCGCCCCTGGGAAGCGGGGCTGCGCCCCCGCTGAAACGCCCGCAGGGCACGTTTCAGGGGCGCGGGGAACGGCGCGGCCAGCCCCCACCGACCCGCACACGTCGCAACGCGCGTTTTTCAGGGGCGCGGGGAACTGCGCAATCGTTTGGGCGCGCCCACCACCGGGGCCGCGTTCCCAGGGGCGCGGGGAACTGCGCAAATCGTTGGCGCGCG
>NZ_JBHWZP010000427.1:0-6849 GCF_042728395.1 Streptomyces sp. NPDC060205 | reverse complement strand
CCGATTTCCTCGGTGCTTTCCAGGTTTTCGCTTTCGCGTTTCCCTTTCCGGCGATTCCGACTCTACCAGACCCTTTCAGGCCCGATTCCCAGTCGGTGGGATTTGCCTTTTGGCCTTGCGGCCTTTTGACATTCACTACGTTAGCCGATCCCCTCGGCAACTCATAATCGAGTTCCGCGAGTTCCAATTCAGGCATGCGGACATGCTGAATGGACCCCCGCTGAGAGGAAGTCGTAGGTAGTGGGTTGGCCACTTCCGGCTGCTGGCTGAACGCAGTACCCGGTTCAAGCGGCTCGGGCTACGTTACGTATCGCCCAAGGGCGAGTCAAGTTCGGCGGCGGCGGGGGGTGTGGGCCCGATAGGGGCTCACCGTCGGGTCGTTGGTGATCCAGAAGCGCCACGGGTGGATGCCTCCGTCGCCGGACACTCCGGTGCGCGGACCGCTGAGTACCTGGTCGGAGGTCACCGGGGTGCCGTGCAGAAGGCTCAGCGGTGAACTCTGCGAGGCGCATGCGTCCGTACCGTCGAGGGAGCGGTCGACGGCCAGGGCCGTGGCCAGACGGGCCGGGCCTTTGGCCAGTTCTCGGTCATGTCGGGCCGAAAGTCGACGTTTGCGAGCCACTTCGACGCCTTCGGTGATCTCTCCCGCGCGGAGCAGGACCGCGCTCGCCCGGCCCTCCGGGCCGCAGACCAGGTTCATGCAGTGCCACATGCCGTAGGTGAAGTAGACGTACACGTGCCCGGGCGGACCGAACATCACCGCGTTGCGGGCCGTCGGGCCGCGGAAAGCGTGGGAGCCGGGATCGTTCGCGCCGTCGTAGGCCTCGACCTCCGTGATGCGGAGCTCGATCGGATCGGCCGAACCGTCCGGGTCCGTACGGACGAGGACGCGTCCCAGGAGGTCGGGGGCGACCTCAAGTACAGGTCGGTCGAAGAAGTCCCGGGCGAGGGGCGTACGGTCAGGGGCCGCGATCATGGCTTACGAGCGTACTTCACACGTGCGAGTGCGTACGGGGTGGTCAGGGAGCGCGCGTCTTGCCAGGGTGAAGGCGCGGAACCGGACCCGGCTGGATCGCGTATGTATGGATCAAGGATCCGATCCGGACCGAACAACAACGGGGCGTTGCCCGAAAGAGGAGAAGACGATGGGGTTCAAGCGGCTGCTTGCGAGCCTGGGTGCCGGTGGGGCTTCGGTCGAGACGGAGCTGACCGAGGTCAACGTCGTCCCCGGTGGTGTCGTCCAGGGTGAGGTGCGGATCCAGGGCGGATCCGTGAACCAGGCGATCGAGGGACTGTCGGTCGGGCTGCAGGCCAAGGTCGAGGTCGAGGGCCACGACGACCAGGAGTACAAGCAGAACATCGAGTTCACGAAGCTCCAGCTCGGCGGTGCCTTCGAGCTTCAGGCCAACGGCGTGCACGCGGTGCCGTTCGGTCTGGAGATCCCGTGGGAGACGCCGATCACGAACATCGCCGGCCAGTCGCTGCGCGGCATGAACATCGGTGTGACCACGGAGCTGGCCATCGCTCGCGCGGTGGACTCGGGTGACCTGGACCCGATCAACGTGCACCCGCTGCCGGCGCAGCAGGCGCTGCTCGACGCCTTCATCCAGCTGGGCTTCCGCTTCAAGAGCGCGGACCTGGAGAAGGGGCACATCCGCGGTACGCGGCAGAAGCTGCCGTTCTACCAGGAGATCGAGTTCTTCCCGCCGCAGCAGTACCGCGGCCTGAACCAGGTCGAGCTGACCTTCGTCGCGGACGACCGCGAGATGGACGTCGTCCTGGAGATGGACAAGAAGCCGGGTCTGTTCAGCGAGGGCAGCGACTCCTTCCGCTCCTTCCAGGTCGGACTCAACGACTTCCAGGGCACCGACTGGGCCGCGTACCTCAACCAGTGGCTGTCCGAGGTGGGCAGCCGCCGCAACTGGTTCTGAGGCGCCCAGGACCTGGCTGGTCCTAAGCTCGGGACGGGACTTTTCAGGAGCAGGAACCGATCAGGAGGTGCCGAGGTGACGGAGTCCACGAGGCCGCCGCTTCCCCATGACTTCCATCCCGTCGTGCCGTCCTTCACTGTCACGAGTGAGGACGTCCAGGCGGGTGGGACGCTGAAGGACGCCCAGGTCCACGCGGCCGGGAACACCTCGCCGCAGATCCGCTGGGAGGGTTTCCCGGCGGAGACCAAGAGTTTCGCCGTGACGTGTTTCGACCCGGACGCCCCCACGGGGAGCGGCTTCTGGCACTGGGTCGTGTTCGACATTCCGGTCTCGGTGACGGAATTGCCGGCGGGTGCGGGCACGGGGAAGTTCGAGGGACTGCCCGAGGGCGCGGTTCAGGCGCGCAACGACTACGGGTCGAAGGACTTCGGGGGTGCCGCGCCTCCGGCGGGTGATCCGGCACACCGGTACGTGTTCACCGTGTACGCGGTGGACCAGGAGAAACTCGGTCCGGACTCGGACGCCTCACCGGCCGCGGTGGGCTTCAATCTCCGGTTCCACACCCTCGCGAGGGCCCAGTTCGTCGCCGAGTACGCGGCTCCCGCGGAGAGCTGACCTTTCACCGAGTGTTTGCCCGCCCCTGGTCTTGGAATTGATCAGGGGCGGGCATTTTTATTGCGTTGTCCATCTCGGCGTGCCCGGCCAGAGTTGATCCACGCCCGCCAGGTGGTGGGCCGGTGCACATGGGAGGTGGGCTGGATGCGGGACACGCTGGTGCTGAACGCGAGCTTCGAGCCGCTGTCGACGGTGACGTTGAACCGAGCCGTCGTTCTGGTGCTGCAGGACAAGGCGGTCGTCGAGCAGGCCCACCCCGAACTGCGTATGCGCGGAGCCGCGCTGGACATACCCGCGCCCCGGGTGATCAGGCTCTGCCGATACGTACGGGTGCCCTTCCGAAGACAAGCACCGTGGTCGCGGCGAGGTGTGCTGGTCCGTGACCGGCACAAGTGCGCGTACTGCGGTCGGCGGGCGACCACGGTGGACCACGTGGTGCCGCGGGCTCAGGGGGGTCAGGACTCGTGGCTGAACACGGTGGCGTCCTGCGCGGAGGACAATCACCGGAAGGCTGCTCGGACGCCTGATCAGGCGGGGATGCCGCTTCTGCGGCGGCCGTTCGAGCCGACTCCTGCGGATGCGATGTTGCTGGCGCTGGGGCGGGATGATCTTGAGGCTCTGCCGGAGTGGCTTGCGCAGCCGGCGTAGTCGCTTCGCCGGGGGTGGTGCGCTGTCGGGTGCGGGTGCGGGTGCGCTGTGGCTGGTCGCGCAGTTCCCCGCGCCCCTAAGGGGCTTTCCAGCCCCTCCGGCGTTTGAGGAGCGGGGGTTCGGGGGCGGAGCCCCTCAGACAGGGACGGGAACGGGTAGGGGCGGCGGGGGCGAAAACTCCGCCTCCGCCGCCCCCGACCAAGGTGAGGTCAGTCCACTGACGGCTTCTCTCGGCGTTCTGTGCCGCCGCCGCCCTGGTTGCCGCCGCCCATCGGCCCGAAGTTGCCCATCGCGCCGCTCAGCCCCTTGAGCGCGTCACCGATCTCGCTGGGCACGATCCAGAGCTTGTTCGCGTCGCCCTCGGCGATCTTCGGCAGCATCTGGAGGTACTGGTAGGCCAGCAGCTTCTGGTCCGCGTCACCGGCGTGGATGGACTCGAAGACCGTACGGATCGCCTGGGCCTCACCCTCGGCGCGCAGCGCGGCGGCACGCGCCTCACCCTCGGCACGGAGGATCGCCGACTGCTTCTCACCCTCGGCGGTGAGGATCTGCGACTGGCGGATACCTTCCGCGGTGAGGATCGCGGCGCGCTTGTCACGGTCCGCGCGCATCTGCTTCTCCATCGAGTCCTGGATGGAGGTGGGCGGCTCGATCGCCTTGAGCTCGACGCGGTTGACGCGGATGCCCCACTTGCCGGTGGCCTCGTCAAGGACTCCGCGCAGGGCCGCGTTGATCTCCTCGCGGGAGGTCAGGGTCCGCTCCAGGTCCATGCCGCCGATGATGTTGCGGAGGGTGGTGACGGTGAGCTGCTCGATCGCCTGGATGTAGCTGGCGACCTCGTAGGTCGCGGCGCGGGCGTCGGTCACCTGGTAGTAGATGACGGTGTCGATGTTCACGACCAGGTTGTCCTGGGTGATCACCGGCTGGGGCGGGAACGGCACGACCTGCTCGCGGAGGTCGATGCGGTTGCGGATCGAGTCGATGAACGGGACGACGATGTTCAGGCCCGCGTTCAGGGTCCGTGTGTAGCGGCCGAAGCGCTCGACGATGGCGGCGCTGGCCTGGGGAATGACTTGGATGGTCTTGATCAACGCGATGAAGACCAACACCACCAGAATGATCAGGACGATGATGATCGGTTCCATCGTGGCTCCCCGTACCCTTCTCCGCCTCGGTGCTTCCGGAAAATCTCGTGACTGCCGTGCATCTCGTGACCGCCGACGATCTCGCAGCTGTCGAAGATCTTGCTGGACGAGTGTGTCAGACCACAACTCGCCACGTGCGACGTTCCGTTCACTGGACGCCCTGGGAGGTCACACGACGATCGCCGTCGCCCCCTCGATCTCCACGACATCGACTTCCTGGCCCACGTCGTAGGCGCGGGTGGTGTCGAGTGCGCGTGCGGACCAGATCTCGCCCGCGAGCTTGATCCGGCCTCCCGAACTGTCCACTCTCTCCAGGACGACGGCCTGTTTGCCCTTCAACGCGTCGATGCCCGTGGCCAGTTGGGGCCGCTGGGCGCGATGCCTGGCCGCGACGGGCCGTACCACCGCGATGAGCGCGACCGAGACGGCGGCGAAGACGACGACCTGGAGGACGACACCGCCTCCGAGGCCCGCGGTCACGGCGCCCGCGACGGCGCCGACGGCGAGCATTCCGAATTCCGGCATGGCGGTCACGACCAACGGGATTCCGAGCCCGGCCGCGCCGATCAGCCACCACACCCATGCGTCGATGTCGTTCACATGGTCATGGTAGGTCCGCAGGTCCCGTCCCCGACAGGGCGCACTTCCGGTTGTGGCGGGTGTTCCCGGTTGTCAGGACAGGTCGGTCGGGTCGGTCAGGACAGCGGCAGGCCCTGGGCGGTCCAGCGGTCGCCGGCCTGGCTGACGACGAGCGGGAGGCCGAAGCACAACGAGAGGTTGCGCGAGGTGAGTTCAAGTTCCAGCGGTCCGGCCGCGAGCACCTTGCCCTGGCGGATCATCAGGACGTGGGTGAAGCCCGGGGCGATCTCCTCCACATGGTGCGTGACCATGATCATGGAGGGGGCGATCGGGTCGCGGGCCAGCCGGCCGAGACGGCGTACGAGGTCCTCGCGGCCGCCGAGGTCGAGACCGGCGGCGGGCTCGTCGAGGAGCAGCAGCTCGGGGTCGGTCATCAGGGCGCGGGCGATGAGGGTGCGCTTGCGCTCGCCCTCGGAGAGGGTGCCGAACCTGCGGTCCACGAACTCGGTCATGCCGAGGCGGTCGAGGAAGGCGCGGGCGCGCTGCTCGTCGACCTCCTCGTAGTCCTCGTGCCAGCCGGCCGTCATGCCGTACGCGGCGGTCAGGACCGTCTGCAGGACGGTCTGGCGCTTGGGGAGCTTCTCGGCCATGGCGATGCCGGCCACGCCGATCCGCGGGCGCAGCTCGAAGACGTCGACCTTGCCGAGGGTCTCGCCGAGGATGGTGGCGGTGCCCTGGCTGGGGAAGAGGTAGCTGGAGGCGAGGTTGAGGAGGGTCGTTTTTCCGGCGCCGTTCGGGCCGAGGATGACCCAGCGCTCGCCTTCCTTGACCGACCAGGAGACCTGGTCCACCAGAGCCCGGCCCTCTCGGACCACGGATACGTCCTCAAGCTCCAGAACATCGCTCATGAGCGCGCTGTCTCCCATTGCAGTCTCGGCCGTCGCTGACGTCTGTGGACGCAGCCCCCAGGGAAAACCTACGCCACCGGTCGACCCGTCCAATCCATCGGCCGGTCCTTAAGCGGTTCCTTAAAGTGGGAGGCATGCTTTCGGAACCACGTTCAGGACGGTTGGCGGCATGGGGAAACGCACTGTTGGCCGGATTTGTCTCACCGGATGACGCGGTGGTCGCCATCGTCGGGGAGGACGCCGTGCACCGGGTCGCGGGGCTGCCCGGCGAGACGGGGCCCGTCGGGCTCTCGCTCGCGCTGGGGCGGCTGCGCACGCTCGGGGCGAGCGGTCTGCGGGTCGCGCTGCCCGCGCCCGGGCATCCGCTCGGGCTGAGCGGTCCGCCGGATTTCAACGCGCGCGCCCTGGAGGCCGAGGAGGCCGTCGTCTGCCACGGGGTCGCTCTCGGCCTCGTACCCGAGGTGTACGAGGCCGGGCCCGACGGCGATGTGCATGTGGAGGTCGTCTGGCACTGTCTGCCGGTGCGCGAGGCGCCGCCCGCCGATGTGCCGTCCCTCGGGGAGGCGGAGCGGGAGCTCGCGGAAGCGCTGCGGGATGCGACCGAGGTGCTGTCGCGGCTGGATGTGGCGGGCTCGGGGCCGGTCGCCGAGGCGGCGATCGACGCGTACCGGGCGCGGGCCGAGCGGGACGGCGAGGTGCTCGCTCCCGGCTATCCGCCCAGGGCGGTGCGGGTGCTGGCGCTGTCCCGGCGGATCGGGCTGCTGGTCTCGGTGGCGTACGGGAACGGGCACGGCGGGGCTGTGAGCGCGTCGGAGATGGCCGCGCGCGCCAAGGCGCTGCGCCCGGTCGAGCGGACGGCCAGGCGGGCTCAGGTGGCGGCGTACAACGCGTTCGTGGAGGAGCGGGAGCGCGGGGTGCGCTGAGGGCCGCGGCGGTCGCCGGGGGCCACGACGAGGACGAGGGCCGTGGCGAGGACGGGAGTCATGGCAAAGACGAGGGCCCCGCGGACCGTGTGGTCCGCGG